>JACQAA010000167.1 GCA_016195185.1 Pseudomonadota bacterium
CCTGCGCAGCGGTACGGTGAAGTCCTCCATTGGCATGGGCAACCTGCTCTGGTCGGGTATCGGTGATACAATTCGCGTATCCTTGTCCGCTGATCCGGTCGAGGAAATAAAGGTTGGATTTGATATGCTGAAATCTTTGGGCTTGCGGCATCGCGGCGTAAACGTGATTTCTTGCCCGTCCTGCGCCAGGCAACAGTTCGACGTGATTGAGACCGTTAAAGTGCTTGAAGAGCGCTTGGCCCATATTACAACGCCGATGACGGTTTCGGTGATCGGGTGTGTGGTCAATGGCCCCGGCGAGGCACTGATGACGGATATCGGTTTGACCGGCGGCGGGCGCGGCACCCACCAGATTTACATTAAGGGCCAGACCAGCCATCGCCTGCAAAATGAGGATATTGTCGCGCATCTGGTCAAGCTGGTTGAAGGCAGGGCCGCCGAGATCGAAAAACAAAAAACCGCCGCTGCGGCTTAGCCAAAGGGAATATACTTCCGTGTCACTCGACCGTAAACTCAGTCAGGTGCTGGGGCGCTTTCAGGAGATTGAATCCCTGATGTCCTCCGGTTCCTTGCCGTCGGAGACTTTTACCAAGCTGTCGAAGGAATATTCCGACCTGACACCGTTGGCAGCATTGATCCGCGCTTATCAAAAAGCCCAAGCAGAGCAAAAAGATCTGGAGGCATTGATGGCGGATACGGCGGCTGACAAGGAAATGAAGGCCCTGGCTGAAGAGGATTTTTACCAGCTGAAAGAGCAAATTCCCGACCTGGAAAAAAATATCCAGATGGCGCTTTTGCCTAAAGACGCAGCAGACGCCAAAAATGCTATTCTTGAAATTCGTGCCGGGACAGGCGGTGATGAGGCGGCGCTTTTTGCCGGGGATCTGTTCAATATGTACCGGCGCTATGCCAGTGATCATAACTGGCGTTTTGAAGTCATGGATATGTCTGAAAGCGATCTGGGCGGCATCAAACAGGCTGTCGTAGAAGTGACGGGGCAGAACGTGTTTTCACGGCTGAAGTATGAATCGGGTGTGCATCGGGTACAGCGGGTGCCGAATACCGAGGCTAACGGGCGTATTCATACATCGGCGGCAACCGTGGCGGTGCTGCCCGAGGCGGAAGAAGTGGACCTGGTTATCGAGGACAAGGACCTGCGGATTGACGTGTTCCGTGCCGGCGGCGCGGGAGGTCAGCATGTGAACAAGACGGAAAGCGCCGTGCGTATCACGCATATTCCCACCGGCACCGTGGTGCAGCAGCAGGATGAAAAATCCCAGCATAAGAACAAGGCGCGCGCTATGAAGATCCTGCGGTCGCGCATCTATGAAACCCAGCGACAAAAACTGGCCGCCGAGCGCTCTGCCAACCGCAAGGAACAGGTTGGCTCGGGTGATCGCTCGGAACGGATCCGTACCTATAACTTTCCGCAAGGGCGGGTGACGGATCACCGTATCAACCTGACCATCTACAAGCTGGACCGGCTGATCAGCGGTGAATGTCTCGATGAAATTATCGACCCGCTGATTGCTAACGATCAGGCTGAGAAGCTTGCGGAAATATCGTGGTAGAAAAAACGGTGCAGTCCGCCCTTGCCGAGATGCGGGCGCAATTTAAATCCTCAGGTGTGGAGACGCCGGAGCTGGATGCGCGTTTGTTGCTGCAGGGCGCACTGGGGCTGTCTCATGAGGAATTGGTACTGAATGTTCATCGAACGCTCACCGAGTCGGATAGTGCCACACTGGCCGGCATGATACTACGGAGAATATTGCGTGAACCGGTCTCGCGTATTTTGGGGGTGCGTGCCTTCTGGAAGTCAGAGTTCAAGGTGTCGCCGGATACGCTCGACCCCCGGGCTGATTCAGAGACCTTGATTGAGGCTGTTTTGGTCCCCATCGATAAAGAATCGCCGGTGAGTATATTGGATCTGGGAACGGGAACGGGCTGCCTCTTACTGTCGCTGCTGCAGGAACTGCCACAGGCGACTGGGGTGGGAGTTGACATCAGCCTGGGAGCCATCCGGATAGCCCAACAAAATGCTGAAGCGTTGTCTCTTGCAGACCGATCGTTATTCATAACATCAAATTGGGCAACAATGCCGCTAGATAGACAGTTCAATATAATTGTAAGCAATCCTCCATATATCATTGATACTGATATAATAAATCTGCAACCAGAGGTCAGTCTGTATGATCCGCGCAGCACCCTTTCTGGGGGAGTGGATGGTCTCGATTGCTATCGTAGTATTGCTCAGCTATTGCCCGGCTTACTTGCGGAGCGAGGGAAAGTTTTTCTAGAGATTGGCGCAACTCAGGCTGAATCTGTTAAAGAGATACTTGCGAAGGCAGGACTCTGTGTGCTACAAACTGTCACAGATATTGCTGGCCGTGACAGGTGTGTTGTTGCACAGTGTAACTAGGCCTTCCGCGCTTGCGGGATCAGGGGTGATGCAATGTCGTACGCAATCAACGTGAAGAAAAGAGCAACATGAGACATAATCAGAATGCCAGACGCCCTCAACGTGGTCGTGGCAACGGCGGCGGTCACAACAATGGTGGCAACCACCACCATCACAACAACAGCGGGCAAAATGGCAGGCGTCTGAACCCACGTGTGCACAGCTTCGACAGCAATGGCCCGGAAGTGCGTATTCGCGGCACGGCTTACCAGATTAATGAAAAATATGTGACTTTGGCACGGGATGCGGCTTCGGCCGGTGATCGTGTTCTGGCAGAAAGCTATTTGCAGCATGCAGAGCACTATCAGCGTTTCATCAATGAAATGAACGAAGAATTTAACCAGTACAATCAGCAAAATGCCCAGCATCAGCAGCAGCTACAGGGTCAACAGCCTCAGTCCCAAGTCCAGCAGCCCTTGATGGATGGTGCGGTCGCGGCGTCCACCGAGGTTGGCACGCTCAATGATCTTGACCAAGGGTTTCTGGTGGGGCCGCGCCATAACGGCAGCGCGCAGTCCAATGGGGGGGAGAGCGCAGCGCAGCCGTCCCAGGAACAACCAAGGGAGCAGCACAGGCAGCAGCGCGGCGATGGACGGAACCACTCTCCACGCCGTAATGAATCAGAATCTGCTTAATTTCTGCCCCTAAGAAAAGACATAATATACGCCACAATGTAAATAAATTTATTTACATTGCTCCGTCTTGGAAAAAATCATCGTATAATCAGCCATTGACCATTGGATTTGGCTAAGGAGGTCACGTATGGACTTCGAAAAATTCACCGAGCGGTCGAAATCAGTCGTGCAGGCGGCGCAGACCCTGGCGCTGCGGCATAATCATCAGTTCCTGCAGCCGGAGCACCTGCTCAAGACGCTGATCGACGACGATAGCGGCGTGGTGAAAAATCTGATCCGTGCCGGCGGCGGCCGTCCGGAGGATGTACTGTCCGGCGTGGAATCTTTGCTGGCCAAAATCCCTTCGGTGGAGGGCAGCGGTGCGGGTCAATTGCACCTGTCGCCCAATGTCGCCAAGATTTTCGATCAGGCTGAACAGGTGATGAAAAAATCCGGCGATGCCTATGTGACGCTGGAGAGATTATTGCAGGGTATCACGCTAGTGCCGCAGTCAGATGCGGCCAAGCTGCTGCAAAAAAACGGTGTCAATGCTGAGAAGCTCAATCAGGCGATCAACAGCCTGCGCAAGGGGCGTACGGCTGACAGTGCGTCGTCAGAAGACCAGTTCGAGGCGCTCAAGAAGTACACGCGTGACCTGACGCAGGCGGCGCGGGATGGCAAGCTGGATCCGGTTATTGGCCGCGACGAGGAGATCCGCCGCACCA
>JACQAA010000168.1 GCA_016195185.1 Pseudomonadota bacterium
CCATCACCAGATCAAATAGCTGCACGGCGGAGTAAGGAACGATACGGCTTTCGGAATGGGTCGGCATTTAGACAACCGCCAGTTTTTCTTCCCTGGCCTTGCGCAGTTTCTCAAAGTCGGAATCAGCATGATAGGAAGAACGTGTCAGCGGAGAAGCCGACACCATCAAGAATCCCTTGCCCCGCGCCAGAGTTTCGTAAGATTTAAACTCTTCCGGCGTGACAAAACGAGCGATGGCCGCATGTTTTGGGGTTGGCTGCAAGTATTGACCAATGGTGAGAAAATCCACATCCGCCGCGCGCAAATCATCCATGACCTGCATTATGTCCATTCTCTCCTCGCCCAGCCCCACCATCAGGCCGGATTTGGTGAAAATAGTCGGATCAACCTTCTTAACCCGGTTGAGCAAATCCAGCGAAGTAAAATAACGCGCGCCAGGACGAATGGTTGGATACAGCTTCGGCACGGTTTCAAGATTGTGGTTGAACACGTCGGGGCGCGCCCTGGCCACCACCTCCATCGCGCCATCCTTGTCCTTGAAGTCAGGCGTCAGTATTTCGATTGTGGTGGCAGGCGACAGGCGACGGATTTCACTGATTACTTTTACAAACTGGTCAGCACCGCCATCCACCAAATCATCGCGATCCACGGAGGTGATCACCACATGTTTCAGACCCAGTTTCTGAACAGCAATCGCCACACGCGCTGGCTCAAAGGGATCCAGCTGATCGGGAATGCCCGTTGCCACATTGCAAAAAGCACAGGCACGCGTACAGGTCGACCCCAAAATCATAAAGGTAGCATGCTTCTGCTTCCAACATTCACCGATGTTCGGGCAGGCGGCCTCTTCGCACACGGTGGCCAGATTGAGATTGCGCATCAACTTGCGGGTCTCCTGATATTCCGGCGAGGTTGGCGCCTTGACCCTGATCCATTCCGGCTTGCGCTGGATCGGGTTATCCGGCTTGTGCTGCTTTTCGGGATGGCGATGCTCAGGCTTTGTGATATCGTGTTCCATACGTCTAACCTAACCTGCATGTCAGTGAAAACAACCCATTATTTGGCACATACGAACTGTTTACCGAGCAGAAACTGGTTATTATGTTAAGATTAATTCTTGACGAAGAGTGCCAGAGTCTGTAGACAGGCACTGACATGGAAGGGTGGCCGAGTGGTTTAAGGCACTAGTCTTGAAAACTAGCGAGGGCGCAAGTTCTCCGTGAGTTCGAATCTCACCCCTTCCGCCATTTCATAAATTGAGACACCAGTATGCGTCCAAAATCATCTGACGACGTACAGTTTATATCATTCAATAATTGGGGTATTGGTACTGTTCTGGAATGGCAAGAATGCCGTGCCAAACAGGTGTCGTTTGTTGTTGTTTGATGATGTCGAAGACAGTACGGTTGTGATTATTCTTGGCATATATTTGGGCTCCGTTATCGATCAAGGCTCTCACGATGTCTTTCCGCTGCCAGGAGACGGCTATCATAAGAGGGGTATTACCGCCAATGCTGCGAAAATTAACATCACCGGCATAATTCCGAACAACGGTTAATTCATTCTGGATGATGGCTTTTATGAGATTGTTTTCTTGCATGACTTTCCTCCCGCTGGATGGCTGCAGTTGCGATTGTAACCTGTATGAAAGCAACCATGCGAAAGTTATGCCAATTTCTTAAAGTGACATGCAGTCAGTGTCCTTGCCCTAACAATATGTTTAAGTATTTCTTAATATTTGACCCACCACTCATATAAAATAAACCTAAATTTTAGGGTGCAGGCGGAGGAGCAATTGGCTGCGATGGTTGTGACTCTGCTGGCGGCGGGCTGGGTTGTTGCTGTTTAGCAACTGCTTCCTTAATGATTTGCGCGATTTCCGGGTGGCGCACAAGCTCGGCCAGGTTTTGCGCGGTGTATCCCCTCTTCTCCTGTTCTTGAAGAGAGGCGCCTTTGTCAATCAAAGCACGCACGATCTCGGCATGGCCGTTGTGTGCCGCCCACATCAGCGCGGTATATTCCCATCTGTCTTTTTCATTGAGGACAATATCTTTAGCGATCAGGAGATCGACAATTTCTTTATGCCCCCAATGTGCCGCCCAGATAAGGGCGGTAGAGCCATTCTTATCCTTTTCATTCAGGAGCGCGCCCTGCTCGATCAAAAAGCGGGCGACCTCTGTATGACCATGCTGTGCCGCACCCATCAGCGCCGTATTGTTGCTCTTGTCTTTCTCATTCAGGTTGGCGCCGTTCGCCAACAGAGACTTCACGGTTTCCAAATCGCCTCTGGTGGCCGCTTCTACCAATGCACCGGGAGTGGCGGGCTTTTGTTGGGTGTGGACACGCTTGAATACGTCTTTCAAGGCGTTGAACTTAAATTTTTTCATATCTTTTTTTCCTTATAGATGGACTGAGGTTACATAATCTAAAATAAAGCGTCAAGAGCTAATTCATGATTATTACCGCAGCATCCGGAACACCAAGATCGGCCAGTTATTGACCACAATCATAGGTTTTAATACCCCGTTCAAATACAATTATTACCTCCCCCCACATGTGAAATAGCAGGGATATTCGCATGGCAGTAAAACAGGAACAGCGCCCGCCCGAACAGCAATTGCTGCCCGGTGAAAACCGTCTGCGCCTTATCCTCGATACGGCTCTGGACGCCGTTATCTCGATTGACAAAAACGGACTGATCACGGAATGGAACAAGCAGGCCGAGGCCATCTTTGGCTGGCCTGCCGAAGAGGTTATTGGCAAGCTCATGTCTGATATTCTCATACCCCCCGCCTACCGAGCACAACACTGGCAGAGCTTCAGAAAGTTTCTGGAAGACGGTTCATCAAAGATACTGAACAAACGTGTTGGAGTGGAGGCGTTGACCCGCTCCGGCACCATCATTCCCGTTGAGGTGACGGTGACAGTGCAAAGGAATGAAAATTGTTATTTCACTTCATTCATTCGGGATATGCGCTGTGAAAAAAAGGCACGGGAGAAAATCCTGAAGTATTCCAAAGAACTGGAGCGCAGTAACCAGGAGCTCGACGACTTTTGCTACATCGTTTCCCATGATTTAAAAGAAGCTTTGCGCGGGATACAGCACTTCTCCCAGTTTTTACTGGAGGATTGCGCGGACAGACTGGACGAGGATGGGAAAAAAAAGTTGCGTACAATTTCTGACTTGACCCAGCGGTTGGGAGAACTTCTGGATGTATTACTGCAATATTCACGGCTGGGAAGAACAGAACTGGCAATTGGCGAAACCAATTTGAACGATGTGGTACAGAATGTTGTCCAACTGTTTTGCATTAAAATTCAAGAAACAGAAGCAGAGGTCAAGATCTGCCAACAACTACCCACCATTGTTTGTGACCGTATCAGAATTGCAGAGGTCTTTCGAAACCTCATCGGCAATGCACTGAAATACACTGACAAGAAGGGCAACAAAATTGATATCGGTTGCATTAACAATCACACGCGGGCACTGGGAGAAAACGTTTTTTTTGTCCGTGACCAGGGCATTGGCATCGCGCCGGAACATCTGGAAGCGATTTTTAAAATCTTCAAAAGGCTACACCCCAAGGGCGCCTATGGCGGCGGCACGGGCTCAGGCCTGGCCATCACAAAAAAAATCATCAGCCAGCACGGCGGCCAGACCTGGGCTGAATCAAAGGGCAAGGACCAGGGCACAACCTTTTTCTTTACCCTGCCCCAACAAAAAAGTGTCCTAATAACCACACAATAATTCACTTTCTCTATAAGGAGAAAACAGCAGCCATTAAACTTAAATAACAAGTAATTATAGCGGGTTATGCTAATATTCTATCAATGACGATATTCTCCTTGACACATTCCATGTTAGTCATTACGTTAATCAAATATTGAAAACTCCTTTTGTGGTGAACATCATGCATTTCAAAAAGACCCTCATGACCTGGAGCCTGGCAAGTCTACTCACCGTCTTTGGCACCGCCGCTGGTTATTCACAATCTAAAGGCTCATCTGCTGACAACAGCACTCGTAATAATACGACCGCAGTGGATACCACCACCACGAAGGATGAGGCAGAATCTGCTACAGCGCTTCAGAACACAATCCTGGTAAATGCAGGTCCAAAAGAATTACTCACATCTAATGCCAAAGACTTAGCTTTCGAAGCAGCCGGCCAACTAAAATTCAAACGTGTCGGCCAGATCAAAGGGCTGGAAGATATTCTCAATACAAGGTTGCCGTTATCCGTGCGAAATAGAATAGCAGTCACCTTCAACAAACCGGGCAACGTTCAAAAAATTATCAAGCCGCTCACAAGGGTGATCCGGGGCACATGGGGAGAGTACCCGGGTTTTACTGATGCCCAAAATGATAATGAGCATGAGAAAAATGGGCGTATCATGGACTCGTGGGAGAATGACCCCAAGACATTTGCGGTCTTTCTTGGAAAGATTTTCGGGTTGGATTTTTACCAACCGCTCGCCCCTCAGATCAAGGCCAAGCAGACCGCAAGCGCCAATCAGCAACATCCCGCTGCACCCCATCGGTAGTTCGCAGTTACCTGACCAGTTGCAGCACTGTTCTTTATCCTGGCTGCCTGCTAATATGAGCTGATGCCGCATAAGACATATCCAATATCAGGGCTTGTTCTATTATTGCTCAGCTTGGGATATCTGAGCGCGGAACTCTTCTTTAACGTGATGCTGCTGGATATTTCCTCTTCCGTTCGCTCCAGCCCCGACCAGGTGGAACATGTGCAATATTTTGGCCGCACTGTCTCAGGCTTGGGCTTTACCCTGTTGGTGCTGAGTCTATTTCAGCGCTTTGGGTTTAAAATATCCGGACAGAAACAATGGCTGGCTTTCGCAGCCATTGCCTTGCTCTGTATTCTGCCCTTTCTCATGACATTTGGGCATCTATTACTCAGCGTGATTACAACGACCAGCGCACCGCCCCTGTCTTATACCACGGAAATGATATGGGGAGTTCTACCCTTTATCGGACTGTACCACATCGCCATCAACCGTGGGCGAAACCCCGTCATCGTCATCATCGGGCTCATGGTTTTGGCCTGGCCTGCCATGTTCTACGGGCAAAAGCTGGCGATTGAGCGCTTCATCATCAATCCTACCACCGCTCAGGAGCGACTGAATGCCAACTATATCTTGTTGCTTAAAACAGGCATTGAAGAATGCGCCATTGCGCCACAAGCCCTGCAACTATGCGATGACAATGGCTCTAATGATGTGGAAAAGCGCTCGACCCGCACTGTCCTGGGTGCCCTGTTCATGCTGAACCCAGCTGATGCTTTTAAAAGCCTGGAACCGGAACAGAATAAAATTATTGAGGGCATCGCTACCCAAGGATTATGGTTTGCACCTCGGGAGTATTACAAGATGTACCTCGGTAAAGTGGCCAGGAGCCGCGATGAATATGCGCAATTTCTGCACCAGCACTACTATATGCCTTACAAAAAAGCCTCCGACCTGTACCTGCACGCCTCCAGTGAGGCGTATATAGAAAAAACTTCAGAAGCAGCCACTGCACAGGTTGAAGACAACATTGAACGGGAACAGCAGCGCTATGAAGATCTCGTCACAAGGATTGAAGACACCTTGGACCAGGGAAGACAGCAATCCCATCTTCTCATCACGAAAATTGACGCCGGAGCCGAACAGGGCTGGCAGCAATATCAACAGGCCGTTGCCGATTACCACACACTCATCGAAGACGAAAGCATCAAAGCAGCGCAGGACGCAAACGAACTCAGTGACGCCTATACCCAAGCTTGTGCAGGAAGAAACTGCCCGAAAAATATCCTCCGGAAAAAATACAACGACCTCTGCCACTCAGGGAATTGCGGAAAAATAAGCACAGGATACATCATCCAACGCGCACGCCAGATAGCCGAACAAAAATTTTATGAAGATTCGGGTTACCCCTCAAATATCCCGGACAAGGCAACCTTCCTGAATAAACCGGAAACAAAAAAAAGGCTCCGCGAAGAGGTGGAAGAAAATATCCGGACCGAAACCGGCAATACACATTTCACGTTGCCACAAGACTGGCAATATACCCCGGCAGGCGTACAAGCAATCCTGCAATCCCTGATACAAAAAAAATTACGGGAAGAGGTGGAAAACACCATTCAGGCAGAAACAAAAAATCAAGACTTTAAGCTGGCGGACAACTGGAAATACATGCCAGCCACCTTCCGGGCATCTTTTCAGAGCCTGATACAAGAAAAAATCCTGTACGAAGTAGAAAGCAACATTCGTGATAAAACTGGAGATCAGGATTTCACGCTCCCGTCTGGGTGGAAGTACGACCCAGCAACCTTTAAGACTTACATGCAAGGGCTAATCCGACAAAAAACCCAGGAAGGATGGAGCAACAAATCGCAGGCACAGTTTAATACAGTCATTCCGCCGGGGCTTGACCAGGATGCATTCTTTCGCTACCTGAAAATTGATCCGCTGCCCTCCATTGAAAAGCTGGCCATGTCAGAAAGTGATTTTATGCGCGGTTATACTGTTCCCCTGAATCAAAAAATCTCCTATGACACCATCAATAAAATCAGGAACGAGGCGCCCGCCTATGCCAATGGGCAGGGTCTGGAAAGCAAAGGAAAAGACTATGTCCGCGTGCTTTATGTCCCGGCAATTGCCCTGTGCATTTCGCTGATTATCGTGGTTTTGACCATTGGCAGAAATCTGGTCAATGCCGCCTGTTGGAGCTTTCAAAAAACAGGCCTGCGCAACAATCGGCTCAAGAGGTGGCGGAATATCGTGCGCCCTGCAAGCTGGGGCGTGTTTCTAATTCTCGCCTGTATTCTGCCTTATGCCTGGACCAATCCCTATCTCGACAACCCTGCCTATCAAACCTATTACCAGCTCGCTAAAGAAAAGGCATTCGGCACCACTCTTGTTCTGGACTGGGTCGCGCACATGCAACCCACGATCTACCGCGCTGGCCAATTCCTGCAGGCCATTTTTTAAACCGCCCTTCATTTCAGATGGAAATGTTTAGGTTCTTCATGAGCATCACCAGCCATTCTGGCTTCGCGGCAATGATCGCCGTGGTGATCCATACAGCAAAAGTGCTCAATAGCGCCCATAGCCCCTGAATACCCGCAGAGGGCAGGCCCCGCTTATCCGTCTGAATGCTCTCGGGCAACAATCTCCTGAAAGCACGCAATGCCATCGATTTGATAATAAACACTGCAGCCGCCCATCCTAAAAGACAGATTAAAAAGTCGAGCAAAAGAATGTGCCTTCCAATACTGTATTGCAACATCACCATTAAAATGGCACGGCGCAGCGGCGTCAGGTAGTATCCGGCGGCCAACAGAGCCGCCACAACCGTTCCCGCCAACAGTCCCTTGTTACGCGGGCTGGTGCCGATCGTGAGCAACGCGATATCCGCATAGCGTACGGTAGCGTTGGCATATTTTTCTGACAAAATCAGCGGGTAATTTCTAATGAGTTTTTGATAGACCACCTTCTTGGGATGACGGGTGAGGCCACCAATGGCCTGACGAATGATCTTGTATTTGCAAGCCGTTTCAATCAGCGCCTGTGATGCCAGGGGACCCTTGGACAGCCTGAGCAAAGCGTTGATACCGGGCTTGATCAACGCATCCAGCACCGGATCGATCTGTACGATGCGGCCCTGAAGACCTGCTACTCTTGCCGGACAGGATTTGCCTTCTACCGAAAACTCCACTTCTGCGATGGGCAACCGGACAATACAGGAAATATACAGCTGACGATTTCTGATCTCCGCCGGCTGCCAAACAATGTCTGCATGACCTTCTGCCGCCAATTGTTTGGTTCCCAATTTATCAATCGCCTCCAGGACAGACGCCGGGCAAGACATGCGGTCCATTTCAAAGCGACATTCTGCCCGGTAGAGAATCTGATAGGCATGAGTAATAAATCCGCTCTGATCACATTCCTGGCAGCTGATTTTGCACTGCCCTTGACAAGTAGGGCACACCATCTGTCGTTGACCGCGGCAACTCACACACTGCATTTTACCAGAGCCCTGACAGCGCAGGCAGCTAGACGTATTGCCGTCGGTTTGCTGAATCCGGCCTGTGCCGGAACAAGCCTGACAGGCAACAAAGCCCTGCTCATGGCAGGTCATGCAGGCTATAGACCCCATCGCCTGACAACGGGTACAGCTAAAAAAAGATACACCGGCGCACTTCAGGCACTTCTCAACAACGGAAAACTCCTTTTGCGCCGTATGCAAGGAAAGCGTCAGCGGCTCCATGCCAAATCCTCTACCGGGGGTATTTTGTATAGCCTGCAAAATTTCATGCCGGACAGCACTCTGCCCTCCCAGAAAGTCGTCAATGAGTGCATCGCTCCGGCTCAACACCGCCGCTTCCGAATCCAGCACCTCACCATGCGGGGGCTGACCCTTGAATGCTTTTTTGGTCATCTCCGGCTTCAGTTCAGCCCTGACAGCGCCCGGCAATTGGTGAACAACGGTGTTATGACGAAGAAGGCGTACTTGTTGTGCCTTCACCCCGTTGCCATCAAGCCAGTTGCCCAGAATCCGCGTCGCTGCCTGGCCGATAGTGAGAGGCGCAGCAGCATCCGGTGGCGTTAGTGGTGGAGGCGTCTTGGACAAGGATTAAGTCACTTTCTTTGACAACTGGAAGGAATTGATACGGGTTAATCAGTTTTATAAGCTACATTAGTTTTTTCCATTATATAATTTAAAGAAAAAAATGATATATATAACATATTAAGAATAATCGATCCCTGCGAGTACACCCATACGGAGGAGAGAGGCTATGCTTTACCGCCAGTTAGGCAACAGTAGTCTGAAGGTCTCTGAGATTGCCCTCGGCTCATGGCTCACTTATGGTGTCGGCGTCGATAAATCCCATGCCATCGCCTGCGTTCGCGCCGCATTTGAGGCAGGTATCAATTTTATCGATACGGCCAACATTTATGGGCGCGGCGCGGCGGAAACCCTGCTCGGCGAAGCACTGACCGGTGTCGAACGGTCATCCTATATTCTGGCCACCAAACTATTCTTCCCCATGACAGCGACCGATCAGGGCCTGTCACGCCGGCAAATTAAAAAGCAGCTCGATAACTCCCTTGCGCGGTTAAAAACAAATTACGTCGATCTTTACCAGTGCCATCGCTATGACGAAAACACACCGCTGGCAGAAACCATGGAAGCCCTGACCGACGCCGTCAAATCAGGCAAGGTACGCTATATCGGCTTCAGTGAATGGCCCGTCGATAAAATCAAAGCTGCCCTCGCCATCCCCAATGTGGCCCGCTTTGTCTCCAGCCAACCTCAGTATTCACTGCTCTGGCGTGATCCTGAAGATAAAGTCATTCCTTTCTGCGCTCAAAACGGCATTTCACAGATCGTGTGGTCGCCGCTGGCACAGGGCATTCTGAGCGGCAAATACAAACCCGACGCCCCGCCTCCAGCCGATTCACGGCTTGCGAACCCGGAGATGAACGGCTTTTTCCACCGTGACCTGTTATCAAAACTAGTGTTACAAGCCATCCAGAATCTGGTGCCTATCGCCCGGGAGGTAAAACTTACACTGCCGCAACTGGTACTCGCCTGGGTGCTGCGGCAGGAGAATGTCGCTTCTGCTATTATCGGAGCCACCCGTCCGGAACAGGTCAGGGAAAATGCGGGGGCTTCTGGTCACACACTCAGCGCTGACATACTGGCGCGCATCGACGCCACGTTGCAACCCGCTCTCAAGAAAACCCTACCCACGCTCTAAAGGGACATCCGCCCTGCCCTTGAATTTGAGCAATTATTAAAAATTTATAATGTTTCACCATATGTAGCCGCAACTTCAGCGGCGTCATACTGGAATTATAGATCTGATGGATAGCCATCCTATAATTTAACCAAGGAAAGGAACGTAATCATGAATACGAAACAATTTCTAACAATAATGGCCTTTATCGTCGCCATGTCCACAGCAGCACTAGCGGCAGAACAAGCGTCTTCCACCACAGCACCCGTGGCAGGTAAAATCGCGAAGGGTCAACCTGGAGAGAAATTCGAGCAGCGCAAGTCAAGGATCCTGGAACGCCTCGGCAAGCGGGCCGCCGCCATACAGAAGAAACAAACCTGTGTACAGGCGGCCACCAACCCTGAGTCTCTGAAGGCCTGCTTCCCCAGAATGGAACAACGCAGTGAACGTAAAGAGGGCGATCAAGGGACAGAACAGTAATAAACTTCTTCAGGCAAGCATTAAAGAAAACACCTGCCCATAAAAAGCAGGTGTTTTCTTTTGCAGGGATTTTCTGATAAAGTAGCCACACAAGTCAATGCACCATTTAAATCATATAAATTGCCGACATGAACAATCACATAGTCAAGCCCATCTCTCTGGAAGATTTCAAGAAGCAGCGCAAGTCGCTGCGCAATATCAATAAAGAAATCTCCGAAAACAGAACCCGGCTGGACAGATTTGCCGTCTTCATAACAGAACATATCGGCACGATGGGATTTTTTCTTATTATCCTGGCCTGGACACTCCTGTGGCTGGGCTGGAATCTGCTGGCGCCCCAAAACCTGCAATTCGACCCCCCCATGGGTTTTGTGCTATGGCTGTTCATTTCCAATCTGATCCAGATCTTGCTGATGCCCCTCATCATGGTAGGACAAAATATTCAGGGACGGCACTCTGAGCTACGTGCAGAACATGACCTCGAAGTGAACGTAAAAGCCGAGCAGGAAATTGAAATAGTCCTGCATTACCTTGAGTACCAAAACAACCTGCTGCTGAAAATGGTGGAAAAAATGGGGATCGATCTGAGGGAAGTTTTGACTCAGAAGACCCTCTAAGTTGGGGATATTTTTCTACCAACGTAGAGACGGTAGATATAGTTTTCCCCTCCGTCTTGATAGGCAACAAAATTTTTCTTCTGCAACAGTTCAATCCCCGCATCGGTCATGGCGGTCTGAACCGCTGCACTGGAATGATAGTAAATGTTCAGTGTCTTGCCTTCGGGAAACCAGCTTGTCGGCATCCGATGCCGCTTCACAATAGGCGACTGAGGCTGGTCATGCACATCCTCATGACTGCCGACCGGCACAGGCGATCCTTGCGCCTCGATAGCCAAAACAACCAATCCTCCAGGTCTCGTGACGCGGGCCATTTCGTTGAAGGCATGGGTCAGATCGGGCATAAACTCAAAAACAGCGCATGACGCCGTAAGATCAAACTCATCATTGCTGAAAGGGAGCTGATCGCAAGAAATATCCAGCAGTTCCAGCCTGTCCGCTACCTTCGCTACACTGGCCTCATTCAACATCGCGGATGAAACATCAACGCCCGTGATTGTGGCATGCTCCCTGAGCTCCTGACGAAAAAGAGCACTCAGTTTCCCGGTCCCAATACCAACATCAAGAATGTTGACGCAGCCCTCATCTGCCTTGACATCCTGCAAGGCGGCCTGACATACGACGGAAGGTGCCCTGTAGCCCACCCCATCCATCAGGGCGTCGTAGCCCTTCTCCGCAAAACGATTGTAATATTCTTTATTCGTCAGATCGTCATCCAATGTAACTACCTCATGAGCCGTGAAAGCTTTATAATTTCCTTCTTCTATCATGTAA
>JACQAA010000169.1 GCA_016195185.1 Pseudomonadota bacterium
GTATATAATCCGAACCGGAACCTCTGCTCACAATGGATACTTGGCGACGCTGGCTGAAATTGGTTTATTCGGCTTCGCAGGCATTGTTTATTTGATTGTGACAGGCATTGGTTCACTATGGCGCGATGCGAAAGACCCCTATTATATGTGGACGCATAGTGTCCTTGTCGGTCTTTGTTTCAGCTATTTGTTTTTGGCCATGTTTGAGAGGTACCTCATCAATATTGGCAACCCCACGTCATTATTATTTTTGCTAGGTATTTTGCGTCCAGCGTACAGTAGAAAATCGGTATGACAATAAAAATCCATATCAAGGAATTACTCAAGGGCATTCGCACTTCTTTTCTGCTACATACCAAATATAGAGGGGCTCATGTGGGTAAGGGGTTTCATGCCGCATGGAAGGTAACGATTCATAGGCCAGGGTTTAAGGCTGGAGATTACGTGTATATCGGACCTTATTCGGAAATCGCACCTAATGTGCATATTGGCAACTATTCCAGCCTTTCGTCATATGTAGTCATAACCGGGTCTGATCACCGCTTTGATATTCCTGGAGTTCCAATCCGTTTTTCAGGCCGGCCGGCATCGCAAGTAACTGAAATCGGTCACGATGTTTTGATAGGGCATGGCGCGACTATCATGCGGGGTGTCAAAATCGGAAATGGCGCTATTATCGGAGCAGGCGCTGTCGTGACAAAAGATGTTCCGGCTTACGCCATCGTCGCCGGCGTGCCAGCCAAAATCGTACGTTATCGATTCGATGAATTGCAGAGAACGGTTCACGAACAAATGCTGCAACAACTTGAGTTCTTTGGGTAAAGGGTGCCCTGATTTAAAATTCATTGCTATCTGAGCATGCTTTTAAAGTATTTCTGATGGAAACGGTGTTTTGATTATTCGAGATTCTACTGCGGGGGAGGTGATAAATGCGCATGTCCAGTCTTAAAATAACTCTGCGGTTGGGAGTCGGATTCAGTCTCATTCTGATGACGCTGATTTTCGTCATCGTTGCCGGTCTCAACAAAATCAGCCTGGCTCAGCAGAAGCTCGATCAGGTAGTGAACGACCTCAATGTAAAGGTAACTACCCTGGAATTGATGACAGGCATGATCAAGGACATCGATATATATACACGAGATATTATTTTGTTCACTGATCAAAATGAAATGCAGGATCACCTGAAGAAGATATTAATAGCCCGCAACATATATGATCAGGCCGAATCCCGTCTTGACACACTTTTCGAATCCAAGCAAGACAAAGCATTACTGGACAAAATAAAGGAATTGCGAGGTGTTGCCAGACCAGCGCTCAATCGCGCCATAGAACTGGGCTTCAAGAATATGAATCAAAATGCAACCGACCTTCTCATAAAAGATGTTGCGCCACTGACAGGTGAAAGATTGAAAACCCTGGAACAGCTTATTGAACGGCAGAAAGAGCTTGCCAAAAAAACAGCAGAGGAGGCCAAATTAGCGTACGTTCATGCTCGCATTTTGACGTTCTGCTTGGGTGCATCGGCGCTTGCGTTATTCATATTCGTGGCATTTATTTTCATGCGCGTCGCCGTAATCGTGGACACTGGTAAATCTTTTGAGCAGATTGTTGGTGTTGACGATGGGAGATTGATGTGACGCAAAAAATCTATGGAAACAAGGCCGCGCCTTCCGCGTTCAGAGCAGTAAGTTATTGCGCGTGGAATTGGGGAATGATGGATGGATAAAATATCGGTTCTGATATTGACTCATAACGAAGAGAAGAATATCAAAAAATGTCTGGAATCAATATTGCCCCTGACCAAATCGGTTTATATCGTAGATTCGGGCAGCGACGATAAAACGGTGGAAGTCGCCCGTGGTTATGGCGCGGAGGTGGCCTTTCACAAATGGACCACCTACGCTGACCAGTTAAATTGGGGTCTGGATAATTTTGACTTCAAAACCGACTGGATCATGCGCATGGATGCGGATGAGGAAATCACGGAGGGGCTGGTCAGAGCCTTGCATGAATTTCTGGCGGCGCCTCCGCAAGACGTAAGCGGCGTGTATGTTCGCCGGCGCGTTTATTTTCTCGGGCGCTGGATACGCCACGGAGGCTATTACCCGACTTGGTTGTTGCGTGTGTTCCGAAAAGGGGTTGGCCGTTGCGAAGCGCTCTGGATGGATGAGCATATCATTGTGAGCTCCGGCCGCACGGTTAAGATTTATGAGGACATCATTGATTACAATAATAAGGATTTGACATTCTGGACCGATAAGCACAACAAATATGCCAGTCGTGAAGTCCTGGACGTGATGGCAAAACGGGATCGGTCGGAATCGCACGACCAACTGTCCCCGTCTCTCACACAAACGCAGGCACATTCGCGCAGATGGGTAAAAGACAATGTTTACGCCAAGACGCCGCTTTTTGTGCGTCCATTTCTGTATTTTATCTACCGCTATTTTCTGCGCCTGGGATTCCTCGATGGGAAAGAGGGGCTCATATTCCACTTTTTACAGGGCTTCTGGTATCGCTTCCTGGTGGATGCAAAAATTTTTGAATACACACAACAGCAGCGCTTGGCAAAAAAGTGAGCATGCGTGAACGTTAACCTCGGGGCTTACGACAATCGGGGATATGACCCGGGGGCGGGACGACTGAAGCGTTCCCTATGGTACGTGGTGAATGCCATGTTATTCCATTCATGGCTGTTTCCAGGATCGGCGTTCAAATGCACGGTCCTGCGACTGTTTGGCGCCAGTGTTGGCAAAGATGTGCGGATAAAGCCCAGGGTAAATATCAAATATCCATGGTATCTGATTGTTGGCGACAACGTATGGATCGGTGAAGGCGTGTGGATCGACAATCTTACGTGGGTAAAGCTTGGCTC
>JACQAA010000166.1 GCA_016195185.1 Pseudomonadota bacterium
CTTTTTGATGGCCTCATCTCTGCTTTCCCCCTGTTGCATACGAGATTTTGTGAGGTGCAGCCGCATAAAATAATTTTGCAGGTTACGCAGAGCGGCAATCGCGGGGGTGCCTTCGGAAAGGACGTGATTGAGAATTTTCTCCGCCGCTGCAAACTGGCCGGAGGCGACGTTTTTAGCCAGGTCATCCAGTGATAGAGCGGTACTATCACCTGTACAGGCGATAACATCTTCCATGGCAATGTTCTTCTGGCCGGTGCCTGTGTAAGTGATCAGTTTTTCCACTTCCGAGCGTGCCAGCGCACGGTCGCCAACGACTTGGCCGGACATGTACATCAGGGCTTCGGAGGAAATGGAATATCCCGCGCTTTTGAGTGAGTCGCTGATCACCCGGCTGAGGTCGCGCTCATCCTCAACGTAGCAGGGGAGGGCGGCGACGTTTTCGGTGTTTTCAAACAGCAGACGCAGGGCCGAACGTGGCGATAATTCCCCCGCTGCTAATACGATAAAACCATCGGAGGGTTTAAGGGACTCCAGAACGCCTTTAACAATTGAAGCGCTGTCATCCGTCGCGCCATGGACCCGCACCACGCGCCGCCCGCCCAGCATGGAGATTGCGAGCGCCTCATCCATCAACCGTGACGGGTTCTCGGCCAGCCGGTTGCCAGAAAATTCAGCAACATTAAAGGGGTCGTGAATATCTTTGACAATACCGCCGGTCAGAAGATTCATTCTCTCGCGAATGAGTCCCTCATCGGGACCGTATAACAAGACAGCCACCACCGCCGGCGGGGGAGATTTGATGAAACCGTCGATCGTTTTGGGGGCTATTTTCATTGAACGACAGCTGCTTGCGTCAGGATGCTGGTGCGGCGGAAGTAGAGGTTTAACTCTGTAATGACGTCATCTCCCATCTCGCGCAGAATGCTGTCCGTGACATTTTGTTGTGATACGAGGGTTGCCAGCTGGTTATCCAGCAGGTTGTAAGAGTCGGCGGTTTTAAGGGTGCGTTGCAGCAGGACTTTGCTCGTGCTTTTCTCCACCAGCTGCATTTGGGTGGTGATTTGCATCTGGGCGCGCGTGGCTGTGGCATCCTTTTGAATGCCGATGTTCACAATATCTTTTTGCAGGGTCGTAAACCTCAGTTCGTAGGGTGCGGCGGTGGGCCGGCCGCTGGTGTATAACCGGTCAATCAGCAGGTTGCGCAGGTATTGCCCCTCCCTGTCGGGGATATTGCTGATATCAATATCGGGTCTGGCGACTGCCGGCATATCTTTATCAGCATATATTGGCGCGAAGCCGCAGCCGGACAGCCCAGCCATGATAAGCATACAAAAACAGGCAATATAGAGCTTAGACCACAACATTGATAATCCGGTTAGGCACGACGATGATCTTGCGCGGGGATTTTCCGTCCAGCGCCTTCTGGACGTTGGTGTTGTCCAGCGCCATCTTCTCCGCCGACGGCTGATCCAAATCCTTTGGCATCGTGATGCTGGCGCGGAGCTTGCCGTTCACCTGTATGGCGATGGTGACGGTATTATTTTGAAGATGTTCCTCTTTAGCCAGCGGCCACTTTTCATCTATTAAGAGCGTTTTATGCCCAAGCTGCATCCATAGCTCTTCGGCGAGGTGAGGTACAACTGGGCTCATGAGTTTGATAAGTGTTTCGATTCCATACTTTAGGGTTTTACCGTCGCCTTTTTTTGCGCTGAATTCTTCCAGAGCATTTGAAAACTCCCGGATATTGGCGATCGCTTTATTGAAGTGAAATCTTTCGTAGTTTTGTGTTACTTCGTGGATAGTGCGCGCCGTTTTAGCCCACACTCCCAAGGCATAGTCGCCTTCTACACCGAAATCGGCATTGGTGACCAGACGCCACAGACGGTTAATGTATTTCCAGGCGCCTTCGATGCCGCCTTCTGTCCACTCCACATCACGGTCAGGGGGACTGTCCGAGAGCACCAGCAAACGGGCGGCGTCCATGCCATAGTTTTCAGAGACTTCCTGTAATCCGATCACATTTTTTTTGGATTTGGACATCTTCTCGACGCGTCCGGCGGTGACGGGCGTACCGTCAGATTTTTTGATGTGCTGACCGTTATGGCCGTGCTGCACTTCTTCCGGGAAAAGCCATTTCCCCTGTTCGTCCTTGTAGGTTTCGTGCACAACCATGCCCTGCGTGAATAGGGCCTTGAACGGCTCGTCAAAATCCAGATAGCCGCATTTTTTCAAGGCCCGGGTAAAAAATCTGGCATAGAGCAGGTGCATGACGGCATGCTCGACGCCGCCGATATATTGGTCAACCGGCGCCCAGTAATTGATCTTCTCTTTGGCAAAGCCTTTGTCGGGATTATGCGGGTCGGCGTAGCGGAACTGGTACCAAGAGCTTTCAAAGAAGGTATCGAACGTATCGGTTTCGCGTTCCGCCGCGCCGTTGCACGTAGGACAGGTGGTTTTTTTCCATGTCGGGTGATTGGCAATCGGGTTGCCGGGTTTGCTGAAATCAACATCCTCCGGCAGGGTAACCGGTAAATCTTTTTCGGCGACCGGCACAACGCCGCATGTCGGGCAATGGATGACCGGGATTGGGCAGCCCCAGTATCTCTGCCGGCTAATACCCCAGTCGCGCAGGCGATAAAGTGTGGTGCCCTGGCCCTTGCCCATTTTCTCAAAACGTTTGATGACTTCTGTCTTGGCCTCTTCGACTGTCAGACCATTAAGAAACTCGGAATTATAGAGGCGGCCGGGGAGAATGCAGGCTTCTGTGTCACAGGCATAGGTTTTGGGATCCTGCCCCTCGGGGATCACCACCGGTATGACGGGCAGATTGTATTTACGGGCAAAATCGAGATCGCGCTGGTCGTGCGCCGGACAGCCAAAAATGGCGCCGGTGCCGTATTCCATCAACACGAAGTTCGCGATAAAAACGGGCAGTTTCTTGTCTTGCAGGAAGGGATGCCTGACTTCAAGCCCGGTATCAAATCCCAGTTTTTCGGCGGCCTCGATGGTCGCTTCGCTGGTACCGACGCGGTTGCATTCAACGATAAACTCGCCGATGCCCTTGTTATTTTTAGCCACCTGTTCGGCCAGCGGGTGGTTCGGTGATATGGCGACGAAAGAAGCGCCAAACAGTGTGTCGGGGCGGGTGGTGAAAACTTCCAATTCCTTCACCGGGCCGTTGATGACGTCAAAGCGGAACTTCAACCCCTGCGATTTGCCGATCCAGTTCTCCTGCATCAGGCGCACTTTTTCCGGCCATCCTTCCAGCTGCCTCAGGCCGTCGAGCAAATCATCAGCAAAATGAGTGATCTTTAAAAACCATTGGGTCAATTTTTTGCGCTCGACCGGGGCGCCGGAGCGCCAGCCGCAGCCGTCCACCACCTGCTCGTTGGCCAGCACGCAGTTGTCGACCGGGTCCCAGTTGACCATGCTTTCCTTTTGATAGGCGAGCCCGGCCTTCAGGAAGTCCAGAAAGAATTTTTGCTCGTGTTTGTAATATTCCGGTGCGCAGGTGGTGATCTCCCGTGTCCAGTCGATCGCCAGGCCCATCAGTTTCAGATCTTTTTTCATCGCCTCAATATTGGCGTAAGTCCATTTGGCGGGATGAGCCTTGTTTTCGATAGCGGCATTTTCTGCAGGCAGTCCGAAAGCATCCCAGCCCATCGGATTAAGGACGTTATACCCCTGCGCGCGCTTATAACGGGCGACGATGTCGGTCATGGTATAGTTGCGCATATGCCCGACATGGAGCTTGCCTGACGGGTACGGGAACATGGCTAGCGCATAGAACTTCTTTTTGCTCTTGTCTTCGGTCACGTTGAACGATTTTTTGTCCTCCCAGATTTTTTGCCATCTGGCTTCGTTCTCCTTGACGTTATAGCGGTCCTGCATCGGGCATCTTTCAGTTGGTTTTTTTCGTTCCCAGCTGGGCAACCCGCAGGTCGCGTGCGCGGGTCAGGATGGTATTTTCTATAGTTGTGGCCATGCCATCAGCAACCGCGACGTCGCGCCAGGCGGTCTTGTCCTTTTTTTGTTTGAAGACGGATACGCGCAGCCCGTCCGCCCGTAATTGTTTATCTAATATATAGACGTTGATCTTGAAGCGCTCTCCCTCGGCATTTGGATTTTCATACCAGTCGGTCAGGATCACGCCGCCGAACGGGTCCGCAGAGGCCACGGGCATAAAGGCGATCGTATCCAGGGACGCTCGCCATAAAAAGCTGTTCACTCCAATACCAGCGCCGCCGCCGTTTTTCTCATCATCTTTGCCAAACAGCTTGCTGCCCAACGATTCTCCATCGCCCCAGATCGTTTCGCGTTTCTGGTCGCTATAGAGGATTTTGTCGGTTCCACTCTGCCTGGTGGGGTAGCTGGCCTCCTTAACGATGGGGCCAGAGCAACCGCTCAGCATAGCGAGGGTCATCAGAAACAGGGGCCATGGAAGGCGGGGAGGATGAGACATGAAGCGCTCCTTGAAAAATCTAAAGAATACTTTGATCGCTTCAGTGATTAGCATGCTTGCTGCCGTTTATAAAGGCTCGTATACGATGGTGGAGCTGAAAACCCCGCGTAGATATCTGGGCGGGGTTAATTCCGAAATTAGCGGAGAAATATTTTTTTATGTTAATAATTAAGGCCGCCACTGTTGCACACAAGCAACAGTTCGATGCATTTGTGATGCTCACGTACGGGTAGCGGTTGACCGTTCCTGGAAATCACCCTAATTTTCACGAGAAGGGTGTGAAGCGGAGTCAATCCGCGGGACGCTATCTTAAATTAAACCCGCCCTCGCTGTTCAGCGAGGCATTTTGGAGGAATACACAAATGAAGAAACTTTTACTTGTCAGCACAGCGCTTGTTGGTGTGGCAATGTTGTCATCACCCGCTTCTGCCGCTGTCAAATTGGACCTGGGCGGCTTTTTCCGCGGTTACGGCGTTTATGCCGATAACAATGAGCCAGCAAATGCTGCTCTGCCTGCTGCTCAGGCTTCTCTGCACAACTTTGAGTTCCGCCGTGACAGTGAAATCCATGTTCAGGGCGAAACCACGCTGGATAACGGCCTGACCATCGGTGCGATGACTGAGATGAAAATCGGCAACGGCTCTAACGCGATTGTCGCCGATGAGACCTATGGTTATGCTTCGGGCGGCTGGGGCCGTTTCAACCTTGGTGTTGAAGATGGCGCTGCTTACCTGTTGCAGGTAGCTGCTCCTTCAGCAGACTCAAACGTTGACGGTCTGCGTGTCAACATTCAGGCGCTGAATCCAACTCAGGCCAGCGTTCCAGCGGGTCTTTTCCCAACGAATACCCTTGCCAACAGCTCAACCTTCGGCAGCGGGATCTTGCAATATGCCCAGTCTGACTTCAGAAACGCTGAGCGTTTGACCTACCTGACGCCAAAATTCAGTGGCTTCCAGGGCGGTGTTTCTTATGCTCCCCAGAATGGCTTTACCAGCAATATTGGCGGCATGAGCACGGATCGCAATAGCCCAGGTGAGGTTATTGGCGGCGCTGGTGTTACTACTGCCGGATACAATGACCTATGGGAAGCATCAGCTCGTTATGATGGCGAATTCCAGGGCGTGGGAATTAACCTCGGTGCTGGATATAGCGATTCTTCGCTCAGCCAAACACCAACAACGGCAATGGTCTCTACTTTGGCGGGCGGAAGCTATTTTCTTAATGATGGCGTGAAGAGCTACAACTTTGGCGCCAACCTCGCCTATCAAGGGTTCTCCCTCGGTGGCGGTTATATGAGAAATGAGACCCGTCGCATAGCGCAAACGCTCGATGCTGGTGACCTGGCTGCGAACGAAAAAAGCGGTGACATCACTCGTGATACATGGGTTGTCGGCCTGGGCTATGACAATGGTCCTTACCATGTCGGCGCTAGCTACCTGGACCAACAGACAAACTACGATGCTATCGCTATCGGTGCCAACGCACAAAACATTGCGGCAACGAAGTTTGATGCGCAAAGATACACTGTCGGCGGTGGTTATACCTTCGGTCCTGGTATGACTTTCCGTGGCGCTGTTGCTTGGGGTACCTTTGATGCTCCGGGCGCCGGTGCGGCTAACGATAACGACTTCACTCAAGTTACCGTTGGTACGGACGTAGAATTCTAATCAACAACAGCTTGATGTAGTTAAAGAAAGAGGCACCTTCGGGTGCCTCTTTTTTTTGTTGGCATTATGGGTGCCGAGTGCTTAAATCTACTGCAGTGCAACAAATTGAAGCGAGGTGATTCCATGCAAAACACAGATCCTGTTGTTATCGTCGCGGTGGCCAGAACACCGATGGGTGCTTTTCAGGGGGAGTTGGCGGGGTTTACTGCCAGCGATCTGGGCAAAGTAGCGATAGAAGAAGCGCTGCAACGTTCCGGTCTGAAGGCCGTAGATATTGAAGATGTGATCATGGGCTGTGTTCTGTCTGCTGGTCAGGGTCAGGCACCAGCGCGCCAAGCCGCATTAAAGGCGGGTCTCCCTGAGGCAACTGGAGCTACGACCATTAATAAAATGTGCGGTTCCGGGATGAGAGCGGTCATGTTTGCGCATGATAGTCTGCTCGCTGGATCGTCGAATATTATGATCGCCGGCGGCATGGAGAGCATGACCAATGCTCCCTATATTCTCGACAGGGCGCGTAGCGGCTACCGCATGGGACATGCCAAAATGTATGATCACATGATGATGGACGGTCTCGAAGATGCTTACGAAAAGGGGCAATCGATGGGGGTCTTTGCCGACGATACAGCTCGGAAGCTGCAGATCACACGGGATGATCAGGACAAATTTGCCCTTGCCTCTCTAACCCGCGCATTACGTGCCGCTAACGATGGTGACTTTGCATCTGAAATTGCGGTTCTCAAGGTCAAA
>JACQAA010000027.1 GCA_016195185.1 Pseudomonadota bacterium
CCGACCCGATCAAACAGGGGCGCTTCACTATTTCCGACTTTCACCCCAAGCGTCGACCGCTGACGGTGCCGGAAATTTTTATCTATTCTTCCAATATTGGCACGGCCAAAATGGCGGCTACGCTCGGCAATGATAAAATGCAGGAATTCTATAGGTCGATGGGTTTCCTGGATCAGGCAAAAATCGAATTGCCGGAGCGCGGTACTCCCATTTATCCCACACCCTGGCGTGATATAAGCACACTGACCACCGCTTTCGGCCACGGCATTGCCATTAGCCCGTTGCATTTGGTGCGGGCGGCAGCCGCACTGGTGAACGGCGGGATCATGCATCCGGCGACGCTGGTCGAATCCGACAAAGAGCCTGTGGGAGAGAGAGTCGTCAGCGAAAAGACGTCTCGCCAGCTGCGGCAATTGTTGGAGCTGGTCGTGGTAGATGGCACTGGCACCAATGCCTATGTCGACGGCTACAATGTTGGTGGCAAAACCGGCACGGCAGAGAAAAACATCCATGGGGGATACCAGCATGATATTTTGCTGTCTTCGTTCCTGGGCGTATTTCCGGTTCAGGCGCCGCGTTATGTGGTTCTGACTATTTTAGATGAACCGCAGGGGATAAAAGATACATATGGTTTCGCGACAGGCGGTTGGACGGCGGCGCCCGTGGTAGCGCGCGTGATAGAGCAGATGGCGCCGCTGTACCGGATGACACCGGATCCGGGGCGAACCAACAAGAATATTGAAAAAGAAATGGGCATGTACCTTAGGGAATTAAAGGAAGGAAGCACTCTTGCGTCTCTCGGAACTGATCGCTGACCTCGATGGCCTGTCCGTCAGTGATACGGATAAGGCGGCAGTAACCGAGATCACCGGGCTGACGTCCGACATTTTTTGGCAAGCAGATGGGTGTGATTGTTGCCGTCACCGGCACCAACGGCAAAAGCTCGACCGTCAATTTTTGCCGCCAGATCTGGCAGTCGATGGAACATGCTGCCGCCTGTCTTGGAACTCTC
Organism: Pseudomonadota bacterium; assembly: GCA_016195185.1. Classification (GTDB taxonomy): domain Bacteria; phylum Pseudomonadota; class Alphaproteobacteria; order Micavibrionales; family UBA2020; genus PALSA-926. The sequence goes on from JACQAA010000027.1 coordinate 1,013, forward strand.
GGCATTATCGCGCCGGGTATTCATCGGGCCGGCTCTCTGACCACGCCGGATCCTGTCACTCTTCATGCGGAAATAGCGGAGCTGGAAGCCTCGGGCGTCACACATCTTGCTCTGGAAGCCTCCAGTCAGGGGCTGGACCAGTACCGGCTCGATGGAGTGCATGTGACTGCCGCGGGATTCACCAACCTGACCCGTGATCACCTGGATTACCATGGCACGATGGAAGCTTATCTGGAGGCCAAGCTTCGCCTTTTCCGGGAAGTCCTCGTGGACGGCGGCGTTGCTGTCGTGAATAGCGACATGCCCTATCTCAAGGCCGTGCATGATGTTTGTGGACAGCGTGGCATCCGTGTCATCGACTTTGGCCGCAAGGCCAAAGATATACGCCTCTCCAAACAGCACCCCTTGACGGATGGTCAGTTTATCGAGCTGATTATTTTTGGGGAGCGTTATGAGCTGGAGTTGCCCCTGGTTGGAGATTTTCAGGTGTCGAATGCCCTTTGCGCGCTGGGTCTGGTTCTTGCGGCGGATCCGGATAACCGGCTTTTGCACATGCAGGGCGTTTATGCGCTGGAGCGCCTGCAAAGTGTGCGCGGGCGGCTGGAATTTGCCGCCAAGCACCCCAACGGCGCTTCGATTTACGTTGATTACGCCCATACACCCGACGGTCTGGAGACAATGCTGAAGGCGCTACGCCCGCATACGCCCAGAAAACTTCACGTTGTTTTTGGCTGTGGCGGCGATCGTGATCGTGGCAAACGGCCCATGATGGGGGAAATCGCCGTCCGGTTTGCGGATGTCGTGATTGTGACCGATGACAACCCGCGCACCGAAGATGCGGCTTTCATCCGCAGTGAGGTGATGAGGGGCTGCATCAGCGCGGGAGGTAGCGCCACCCCGCAAAAATATACGGAGATTACCGGTCGCCGTGAAGCAATCCGCACGGCTATCCGTCATTTAAAACCCGATGATGTTTTGGTCATCGCGGGCAAGGGTCATGAACAGGGACAGATTGTGGGCAAAGAGGTCTTGCCTTTTGATGACGTGAATGAGGCGTGCGCCGCCGTTCTGGAGGTTAGTAAATGACCGCAGCAGCCCTCTGGACATCGGCAGAAGTTGCCAAAGCGACCGGCGGCGCGGCATCTGGTGATTTTGAAGCCAACGGTGTTTCGATTGATACGCGCACCCTGATAGGGGGCGATCTCTATGTTGCCCTGAAGGGGGATGTGCTGGATGGCCACGACTATGTGGAGGCCGCTTTCAGAGCCGGAGCTGTGGCGGCCATCGTTAAAAGGGGGTTTGCCTCGAAAGCCGGCATGACGCTTGTTCATGTCGAGGACACGATGGCGGCGCTGAGACATCTTGGCATCGCCGCCCGCGCCCGCACCACAGCAAAAATTGTTGCCGTCACCGGCTCGGCTGGAAAAACCGGCACCAAGGAACTGTTGGCCATCGTCCTTTCTGCCCTCGGCAAGACTCATGCCAGCAAAAAGAGTTTTAACAATCATTGGGGGGTGCCGTTGTCGCTGGCGACGATGCCACGTGATACCGCCTATGGTGTTTTTGAGTTGGGCATGAATCATGTAGGCGAGCTGGCCCAGTTGACGCAACAGGTGAGACCCCATGTCGCTCTGATTACCACGGTGGAGCCGGTTCATATTGAATTTTTTAAAAACGTCGAAGAAATAGCCGATGCCAAGGCAGAGATCTTCCAGGGCATGGACAAGCATGGGATCGCCATTCTGAACATCGATAATCCGCATTTTAGCCGGCTTAAAAACCACGCCGAAAAGCAGGGTATCACAAAAATTCTTTCCTTCGGAGAAGATGAGCAGGCTCAATCTCGTTTGATCGATTGTTCACTGCACGCCGATAGCAGCAAGGTCACGGCAGACGTATTGGGCGAGCGGGTGAAATACAGGCTGAACATCCCCGGCAAACATATTGCCATGAATTCTTTGGGCGTGCTCACGGTGGTTAAGGCGCTGGGCGGAGATTTGAATGTCGTGGTTGAAGCGCTCCGGACGTCAGAACCGGTAGAGGGACGCGGCAACCGTATCAAGATAACTGTCGCCGAAGGCCAGCCCCCCATCACGGTCATTGATGAAAGCTATAACGCCAATCCGGCATCGATGATGGCGGCATTTCAGGTTTTTGCGCTCGTGGAGCCTTCGCCGGGCAGGCGCCGCATCGCGGTGCTGGGCGATATGCTGGAGCTTGGCCGGGATGGCCCGCAATTGCACGCCGCTCTGGCCAATCCACTGTTAAAATCCAAGGTCGATCTGGTTTTCTGTTGTGGAGCGCAAATGGACGCGCTCTATCAGGTATTGCCGCCGGACTGGCGTGCTGCACACACCAAGGATAGCCAGGAGCTGGCATCTCTGGTCGCCGCTGCTGTCAGGCCGGGAGATGTTATCCTCGTCAAAGGCTCCAAGGGAAGTAAAATGCCCTATGTTTTACAGGCGTTGCAGGCGCTTGCTCTTCCACAAATAAGAACAAAGGAACAGTCACGTGTTGTATAATCTCCTTTATCCGCTGGCGGATTTTTTTCAGCCGTTCAACCTCTTTAGGTATCTTACTTTCCGCACCGGCGGCGCGATCATGACGGCGCTGTTGATCAGTTTCCTGATCGGTCCCGCTGTCATTCGTTGGCTGAAGTCGAAGCAGCGGGCGGGACAACCGATCCGTTCTGATGGCCCCGAAACCCATCTCAGGAAAAAGGGCACACCTACGATGGGCGGGCTGATGATTATTTTTTCTGTCACCATTTCAACTTTGCTTTGGGTGGATATTCACAACCCCTACATGTGGATCGTCCTGTGGGTGTTTCTGGGCTATGGCGCCATTGGTTTTGCCGATGATTACGCCAAGCTGACAAGGAGCAGCCACAAAGGTGTCCCGGGCAGGCTGCGCCTGTTCCTTGAATGCTCTATCGCGCTTGTTGCCGTGGCTCTCACCATGCACACAGAAGCTGAACCCTTGCGCAGCGGGCTGGCTTTGCCGTTTTTCAAGACTCTCTTGATTGATCTGGGGTGGTTTTTTATTCCGTTCGGTGTGGTGGTTATTGTCGGGGCGGCCAACGCTGTCAACTTGACAGACGGACTGGATGGTCTGGCGATCGGGTCGATCATGATTGCCGCCGCCTGTTTTGGCCTTATTGCTTATTTGGTTGGTAACGCCGTTTTTGCCAATTATTTGCAAATTCACAACGTACAGGGTGCAGGAGAACTGGCGGTCTTTTGTGGGGCGCTGGTGGGGGCCGGATTGGGGTTTCTCTGGTTTAACGCCCCCCCGGCGGCCGTTTTCATGGGTGACACGGGATCGCTTGCCATGGGTGGAGCTTTGGGGGCTATCAGCGTTATCACCAAACATGAAATAGTGCTCGCGATTATTGGCGGACTATTTGTCATGGAAACCTTATCGGTTATTATCCAGGTCGTCTCTTTCAAAACACGCGGAAAACGCGTTTTCAAGATGGCGCCGATTCACCATCATTTTGAAAAGCTGGGCTGGGCAGAAACAACGGTGGTAATCCGTTTCTGGATTATTGCGATTGTTTTGGCGCTCATTGGACTGTCAACATTGAAACTGAGATAGAGATGATTGATTTGAAACCGCTGAAACCGCAACTGCAGGGTAAGCCGATCGCGATTCTGGGGCTCGGCAAAAGCGGCCTCTGCACTTACCGGGCTTGCAGAGCTGCAGGTATTGATACAGTACTGTGGGATGACAGTCCGCAAGCGGTGGCTGAGGCTGAACAATTAGGGGGCGTCACCGGGGATTTAACCCGGGCCGATTTCAGCCGTTTTTCTTTGCTCTGTCTGGCGCCGGGTATTCCCCTGACGCACCCGAAACCGCACGCGGTTGTGGTGCGGGCTCTGGAGGCCGCCTGTGATATTGTCAGCGATATTGAGCTCTTCCACAGGGCCCATCCGGACATAAAAACTATCGGCATTACCGGCACCAACGGTAAATCAACCACCACCGCCTTGGTGGGACATGTTCTCAAGGTAGCCGGTGTGGAATCGGCCGTGGGGGGCAACATCGGGGATGCCGCTCTCTCTTTGCTGCAGCTGTCGAATAAGGCTATTTATGTATTGGAGCTGTCCTCTTACCAGCTTGACTTGTGCCAGAAATATGTACCGGATATTTCCGTTCTGATTAATTTAAGCCCCGACCACCTTGATCGGCATGGTGGAATGGAGGGTTATGTTGCAGCCAAGGAACGCATATTTCGCCGATCCGGAACCGCAGTGATCGGTATAGATGATGAGTGGTCAAGGAGTGTTTGCAAGCGGGTTACAGAGGCGGGGACACGCAAGGTGATCCCGGTCTCTTGCGAGAAAAAACTGGCTTCGGGTGTGGTGGTAACGAAGGAAGGTATCCTCCTGTACGATGGTCGAGAGGTATTGGATCTGACCCTGTGCCATTCCCTGACGGGGCAGCATAACTGGCAGAATGCGGCTATGGCCTATGCGGCTTGCCTGTCTTGCGGCATAGAAACTTCAAAGATGATTGAGGGATTAAAAACTTTTCC
>JACQAA010000010.1 GCA_016195185.1 Pseudomonadota bacterium
CCTCTTGAGCAGGCTTTTCCGGCGCTGCCTCCAGAATGCGACGGTTGAGGCTGCTTTCGACCGAATCGAGCAGTTTGTCGGTTTCGGCACGCAGTTGTTTGCGCGCATTTTCGGCCTCGATCGCGCGTTGTTCGCGGACCTGGTTTTCCTTTTCGATCATCGCTTTTCTGCGCTGCAGAGACTCGATCAGCTTACCCGTGTCGACCGTGCCGCGACCCTGGCTGTTCAGCGTCATCTCATGCGCTTTTTCCATCATGTCGACGGTCAGGCCATGGAGCTTATCGCCCGTATCGTCGGCTTGCTTGATCATCTGTGCGACCTTCAGGGCCGATGCCTGCAACCCGGCACCCGACATCAGGGCAATCCATTCGTTCTCGCGGATGGTGCGGAACTGGATAATGATCTTGCGCTGTTTTTCCATCTCATCCATCAGCTGACGCAGCTGCTGCGCGGCATCGATGCCCTGGGCGCGAGACCCTTCCAGAATGCGGTATTGGTCCTGGAAGTTCTCTTTCCCCTTGATGATATTGGTCAGGTAGACTTCATCTTCAGGATCCTGCGATTGGGTGAAGGCATCGCGTGCTTCCTTGATATAGACCTCGTCGTAGCGCCGTAATACTTCCGGGGCGGCGCCCAGATAGACATTGATTTCGCGGACCATGGCAACACGCGCCATGCCCAGCTTTTCGGCTTCCTTCATCACCGACTTGATGCCGTCTTCCGAATCTTTCAGGCCTTTCGACAGTGCCAGCATTTCGAAGTACATTTCCGGCAGCTTGTCGATCATATCCTGAACGTGCTTTTCCTCTTCGGTGCGTTTCTTCTTGCTGCGACCAACGGCATCGCCAAACTTCTTGAGCAGATTGCCGACCCCTTTGGCGCCGGCGGCGCCTACCTGTCCGAGACCTTTGAGGGCCGACAGCAGGCCGTCGAGACCGGTTTCAGCCACGCTCTTGGTCACCTTGTCCATATTGATGTTCATGACCTTGACTTGTTCAGCCATGTGCGTCTGCACTTCCAAAATCTGCTTGGCAATGCCGCCCAGCGTTTTGATGGGCTCGACGCCGAATTCAATGATGGTTTCGAAGCTGGCCGGATTGCGGTTAATGGCATCCATCTGATCTTCCATTTTGGCCTTGAGCTCGTTGCCGGCTTCAGGATCATCCGCATATTCTTTTTCGATGTTGGCGTATTCGATAACTCGTGCGCCGGCTCTTTTGGCGCGGGCAATGCGGGCGGCATCAGCATCGCTACTACCACCATCAGCGAGTTGGTTGAATTCCTGTTTGTTCATCATGTGCGGATCTCCTTGAGTGTTTGTTATATGTTAAAATACGTCCGTTTTTTATTTTTCTTAATCGCTGAAACACACTACGAAAAATATTTCATAATGTCAATCATCAAATGTTTTTCACCGTGATTTTTTCAGACAGTATTAAATAATCTCTCCGAAATCAAATTCAAAAGCTGTGAATATGTGTTTATTTTCAATTGGTTATGAAAAAAATATTATGACAATTTTCGAGGATCGTGGGCAAAAATATCCTCGTCACCCCAGCCCGCCAGATCGGCCCTGACGACATGCGGCAAGCACTGAAATAACCCATAGGCGATTCTCCGCCGATTCTCATGGTCCATGTGTTGGTTCAGTTTCTCTTTCAGCGCGTGAAGATAGAGAACGTCGTTGCAGGCATAGTCGAGCTGCGCCGGAGAGAGGGCCGCGTGGCCCCAGTCCGTGCATTGCTGGTCTTTGGAAATTTTGACGCCCAGCAATTGCTTGCAGACATCTTCCAGATCATGACTCTGTGTATAGGTCCGGGCAATGCGCGAGGCTATTTTCAGGCAATAGACATTCTCCATGATGGTGTCGAGATAATGTCCGATCCAGCGCATGTCGGCGCGGGCGTAATAGCACAGCTTCTCCTTGGACAGATCGGCGAGCAGTTTGCGCAGGTTGGGTGCGGCATATTTCCCCCTCTCAAATTGCACAATATGCACCGTGCTATCAGGCTTGCCGTCATATATCTGCACCAGACACAGCCGGTCCCGCCAGACGTTGAGGCCCATAAATTCGGTGTCGACGGCCAGAGTATCGCCGAAGGCAATGCCGGAGGGCAGGTCGTTTTTATGCAGGGTGAAGCGCGATGACATCGGGACCTTCAAGCCATGAACTGAACTCTGTTCACAACTTACAAAGTTTCTTCACCGTTTAAAACAGGAAAATCGCCCAGTCTTTACGGCAGGCGTTTTGCGGTGCGCGGCTTCGCGAGAGGCTTTGTGCCTTGTTCCGGCGGTTTGAATGCAATGACATTGCTGGCGGCATCAAAGCTGACCCCTTTATATCCCCTGGAGAGCAGGTCTTTCTGCTGCTCCAGATCGGAGGACTGGGACGGAACGCTGTTTTTGGCGCTTGCTTTATTAAAGGCAGGCTTCAGCCGTTTTTCCAGCAGGGGAGACACCTGAGCGTGAAAATTATAGACCTGCGTGCCATCAGCGGGGTCCTCGCCGATGCTGTCGATCTCCATCCCTTCTTTCAAAAAGATGGACCAGCTGTAGTAATTGTCGACAGCGACCTCGGCGATCGCATGGGTCCGGCCCTGTTTCTCCGCCAGTTCCAGCCATGTATCCACCAGCGCCGTCATCAGGCGGTTGCCCTGATAGTCGGGATGCACGATCACGCCTTGTATAACGGTGATGTTCTCCACGGGGACGTCGAGCGCCATATCCACCATGCCGGTTTTGGGATGCGCCGTCGTCGGGTGCACCACCACGCTTTGTGCCACCAGCTGGCCGTCATGGATGATGCCCAGAACAAGGCTATCCCGGGCAAAATGCTGTTCAAAGAAGTCCTTATCCTTTCTCAGCAGGAAGGCCTGCGACTGATCAGACAGGGTGGCAAAAACGACCTCCTGCAGCGCCAGGATAGAATCGATGTGGGATGCGGCCAGCAGGACCAGAGAATATTCCCCGGCGGTTTTCTTGAGCGTGCCGGTTTTGAGAATGTGCGCGTATTGAAGGTCAATCGGGGTATTCATGTTAAAACTCCACGGATCAGTTGTAAGGAGAATATCAAGGTTTTGTGGAGTGTTAGCCTGTTTTATAAGACGAGGAAGACTCCGGCCGCATTCAAGCCGCGGCGGGGAATCGTCGTGGCAGCACCTTCGCGCTATTCAGGGGTGCCTGAGCGGAGTGGCTGCAAATAGAGGTAAAATGTGTTACTTTGTTCACCATAACTGTACATTCTATAGGGGCTCTAAAATTTGTAAAGCGTTTTTTGTTATTTTTGAGAAATAAAAGGCAGCTTTTTCCGCAAGGCGTTTTTTTCCACTTCGGTCAGGAAGCTGGCCTCGATGCTGTTGCGGGCCAGCGTGAGCAGCTCTTCCTTCGTCAGATGCAGCGCTCCGGCGACCGCTTTGTAATTGTCGTTCATATAACCGCCGAAATAGGCCGGATCATCAGAGTTGATGGTGGCTTTTAATCCCAGCTCGAGGATTTTCTTCAACGGATGGTCGCGCATGTCCTTGACCACGCAAAGCTTGAGGTTGCTCAAAGGGCAGACAGTCAGCGCCATTTTTTCTTTCACCAGG
>JACQAA010000174.1 GCA_016195185.1 Pseudomonadota bacterium
GAACACTCACGGAGGCGGTAATGTAAGCGTCAAAGTTGGCGACCGAATTATGCTGAAATTGTTCCTTGGTTTTTAAAAGAGCTGACATGATACTTTCCTTTTCCAAACGAATGGGTTACTCCACAAACTATCCCTGAATATATCAATACTTCGTTAAAATATTTTTCAAAAAGACGCCGTAGGCGAGTTATATAGCTTCTTTGTTGTTTAAAGCAAGTTCTTTTTGATATATAAGGGGTCAAAATGCCTTGTTTTATCGACCCAGTTTTTAAATTGTTGCACTGCACAAAAATATGTTATAACCAGGTGCGTGGCTGATATATCAGGCTTTTTTGGAAAGGTAACACACCATGGCAACGACACAACAGCAAAGCAACGACTGGTTCAGCGCTCAGCAGCAATACTGGGATGCGTGGTTTGAGGCGCAGCGTAGATCGTTGAGCGGGCAGGGGCCGGACTTTTCTTCCGGATTTCAAGGGCCGTGGGCTGATTTCTTCAAAGAGTGGCGGAACACTGTATTTAAAGATCAACAGGCTGACGGCGCCGGGGCTTTCCAGCAGCGGTTCATTTTATGTGGTGAGCAGTTCCTGAATATGATGCAGCAGTTTTATCAGGCGACCGGACAAGCCAAGCCCATTGACCAAATGGCTACAGAGTGGGTGAATACCCTGCAACAGTTTTTTACCGACTCGCTGCAAGCCGCTTCCCAGCCCTTTGACGTTTCTGAAGGATACAAAGCCTTCATGGAGAATCTTGCCAAGGCTGGCCAGGCATGGACGTCGGCTTTTCAGTCCGGGAAAAATCCATTCTCGACGTTTGACCCGCTAGGTGCTTTTACAACCATGCCTGGCCTCGGCTATACCCGCGAAAAACAGGAGCAGTGGAACAACCTTTATAACCAGTGGGTTGAATTTCAGCGCAAATCGCGCGCTTATGACGTCGCCATGTCGAAGATAGGGCTGGAGGCAGTTCAGAAATTCCAAGAGTATCTTGCTAACCCGCCGCAGGATCAAGAGCCGCTGACATCGCTCAAGGGGATTTACACAAAATGGGTGGATCTCTGCGAAGAGATTTACGGCAGATACGCGATGAGTGATGAATACACCAGGCTTTATGGTGAAGTTGTCAATGCATTGATGGCTTTCAAGCAGCAGCAGAACAAGCTGACGGACGACGCCGTGGGGCAGTTCAATCTACCCACTCGCCGGGAGATTGACAGTCTCCACGAGCGCTTGCAGGCTCTGCGTCGTGAGGTGGCGGAACTGAAGGCGGTACTCAAGCAGCAGGCATCTTTGGCCTCTAAGAAAACCACCAAAAAGGGTAAGAAATCATGATAGCCGTCCAGCTCACTCCTGAAAAAGTCTTCAAGGAGGTGACAGAGTTCAATTCAAAGCTGGCGGAAGGAATTAAGATCCTCCGCGACGTGGGGGAGTTGCCGGCTGGCGTCACGCCTAAAGAGGCGGTATATCGCGAAGATAAGATGACCTTGTATCACTATCAGAACCCAACAGAAAAAAAACCGACCAACCAAGTTCCCTTGCTTGTTTCTTACGCCTTGGTGAATCGTCCCTACATGACGGACTTACAGGAAAACCGCTCCCTGATCAGGGGTTTGCTAGACAGTGGGCAGGATGTATATCTCATCGACTGGGGCTATCCGGACCGCTCCGACCGTTTCTTGACGCTGGATGATTATATCAATGGGTATATTGACCGTTGCGTCGATGTGCTGTGCGAACGTCATGATGTTGAGTCTGTCAACCTGCTGGGCATTTGTCAGGGGGGTGCTTTTAGCCTGTGTTATACTTATCGCCAGTTTATTAATGATTTTTATAAGTACAACAAGTTGATTGCCGGGGGGGTTGAACTGGGCGGACGGAAAGTCAGTCTCAAGGATGTCACCATGCCGGTGTTGAATGTTTACGCACTGAGTGACCATCTGGTGCCCCCCAGTGCTTCAAAACCCCTAAAAAAATACGTTGGTACGACGGACTATACCGCGCTGTCCTTTAAGGGTGGGCATATTGGGATTTACGTCTCTGGTACTGCCCAGCGTGAAGTCCCGCCTTCGATTGGCAAATGGCTGAATGAGCGGGGCTGAGAGCCTTTCCCCTGACTTTGGTTGTATGATTGGTGGGGTATTCACACTCCCAGACATCCCAACAAAAATATCTTGACAGTGTTATGAATAATATGATAGTACATAATCATAACAAATTTTAACGGCGCGACCGTCTTGTTGCAGGACGGGTTGTTTAAACAGCGAAGGGTCGAATAGGCGCATGTTCGGAAGATCGGTGCGAGAAAAAACTCAGGTGAGCCTGACGGTCGCTGCCGTAGGCAGCGTAGCTGCTGCGGGGGTGCCGTCAGTAGGTGATGAGATGCCAGATGGTACCATTTTTGCCGGCATTTCTCCAGAAACTAACAAGCCCATGTACGCTATGACGACAGACGAACCGGCGATGCCATGGGACAAGGCAATGAGGATAGCACAGGAGAGAGGCACCTGTGGTCACAGTGACTGGCACATCGCCACGCAAAAAGAGTTGTGCGTTCTCTTCAATAATCGGGCAGATATTGGTGGATTTAATACGAGTGGTGATCTTTTTAAGGGGTGGTATTGGGCTTCTTCTGAGACCTCTGAAAGTGTTGCCGGCGTCTTGAGGTTTAGCGACGGTAAACCAAGCATCCGTACCAAAGACATGTCTTTTCCGGTTCGTTTGATCCGGAGCTGACGAGCTTACCTATTGACATGAATGAAGAAAACCAGCACAACACATAACGTTTTGTAGTCGGTTTGACACATAGATAAACATACGCATCATGCCTGAGAAACTGCAAGTTGGTGATAAAGACAGCGATGGCTGGATTTACGTCGGCATTTCCGAAGAGGTTAGAAAACCCATGTTTGTGGCTCCGCTGGATGCCGGCCGGATGGACTGGTACAACGCCATGAAGGGTGCCGAAGTTTTGAAGGGA
>JACQAA010000011.1 GCA_016195185.1 Pseudomonadota bacterium
GATTGTCCTTGTCTCGACAACCGGCGGCAGCAATGGACTCTCCACACCGGCCATATTAGACAAGGATGGTGATTATATCGCTGACTACATCTATGCCGGCGACCTCCAGGGCAATATGTGGAAAATCGATGTGACCAGCAGCAATTCCAGCTCATGGGGTTCGTTCTACACTGGGGGCGGCAATCCAAAACCGCTGTTTACCGCAACGGATGGCACTACCTCCACTACCGTTGTCCAGCCCATCACCGAACGACCCGAAATCGGCGATCAGCCGACGGGTCAAGGCGGATATATGGTGTACTTTGGCACCGGCAGATACGTGGCCGCCAACGACAACACTGCGTCCGCCAGCCCGATACAGACCTTCTACGGCGTCTGGGATCGAGACACCAACACCAGCAAGTCGGTATCCGGCTCTGCGGCCGTCTCCCGCGACCGCCTGCTGGCGCAAACCATCGGTACTGCCACCGTTGCCAGTACTACCGTGCGCTCGGTAACGAATAATCTCATCGGCGTTTGGAACGATAGCGGAACAGCGTGCAATCCCGGCTCCCCAACCAGCACAACCAACAACTGCATGGGCTGGCGCGATGATTTGCTAACGACCGCGGCCGATAGCCTGGGAGAAATGTCGGTGTCCAACCCGGTACTATTGGGGGGTACCACGCCGCGCATTATCTTCACAACACTTATTCCTCGTACCAATACCCCGTGCGAACCCGGTGGAACCAGCTGGCTGATGGAGCTAAGCCCCACCAATGGCGGGCCTACCAAAGTAGAAGTTTTCGATATTACCGGCGACGGGAAGATTACCTCTGCCGACACGATCAACGGAACACCGGTCGCGGGCATAAAGTCCACCATCGGCATCATGCCGGAGCCGGTGATCGCGCGTAATCCGGCGAAAGGCACCGATGTCAAGCTCTTTGCCGGCTCGTCGGGAACAATACAAGGGATCAATAATTATCCGGCCCCGGGTGGCAGCGGTAGACAGTCATGGCGGCAACTTAAATAACAGGAGAAATTTTACATCTTTAGTTCGTACACAGTGCTGGTGCTGATAGGTATGATATATCTGTCACTTGCTTTCGCGGAGGGGGTTGCGCTTCCCAGATGGGGCGCAACCTTCTTCCACGGCGAAATTACGAAAGACGCAAGAGAGATCCGGTGAATGGGAAGGAAGACAAAGCCGCGCTGAATACGGGTGATACGAGCACTCATGATTCATGCCATGTGCTTGCTATCCTGGGATAACGACAAATCTCAGGAATAGCGGCGGTAAAAAACCCGGTCGGTTAACAGGAAAGAGAAAGGTAATCGGAAATGAAAAAGATACACGCCTTCGGTTTCACCCTGATCGAATTAATGGTGACGGTGGTCATCATAGGCATTCTGGCTGGCATAGCCTATCCCAGCTACACCAAGTACATGATCCAGACGCGGCGCTCGGACGCGCAGATCGCCCTAAGCCAAGCAGCCAATCAGCAGGAGCGCTTTTTCACCTATTGCAATAATCACTACGCGCAAAATCTCAATGGGGTTTTGCCGCCCGTTTGTGCCACAAATGCAGCTTTCTCGAATGGGTCTCTTGCTTTCAACAACAGCGCGGGTGCGACCGTGCTGTCACCGAGTGGACATTATGTCATTACCTTAACCGCCCCGACGCTCAGCGGCGCTGTTCCTGGCGGTACATGTCCGATTACTTCCTGTTATGAACTGATTGCAGATCCCAATGCGGCTGGGGCTTCAGGGCGTCAGGCCGGCGATGGAAAATTTAAGATCAATTCAATGGGCATCAAAACCTGGGATAAAAAAAACGACGGCAGCTACTCTGCGAAATGGACAGACAACTAATTTCCCGGTCACGGTTAACTGATCTAAAGATCACCTTCATATCGCAAAACCTTCGGGACGGGAAAGGATATATTTTCGGAAACGCCCTTCTGTTCCTCAATGAGTTCTGCCCCCCACGTTCTTAGCCTTTCAATAACCTGCTGCACCAGCACCTCCGGCGCCGACGCACCGGCGGTCAGCCCGACTTTTTCGGTACCCGCCAGCCATTCGCGCCGAATATCTCCGGGTCCGTCTATCATGTAGGCGCGTGCGCCCTGACCTTCCGCCACTTCGCGCAGGCGGTTGGAATTAGAGCTATTGGCCGATCCCACGACCAGCATGACAGAGACCTTTCTCGCCAATGCCTTTACGGCATCCTGGCGATTTTGGGTGGCATAGCAGATATCGTCTTTTTTCGGGCCCTTGATTTTCGGAAAGCGCGCACGCAAAGCAGCGACGATTTTCGCCGTGTCGTCCATGGACAGCGTGGTCTGGGTCACGTAGGCCAGATTGGTCTGGTCCATGACCGTCAGCTTAACCACGTCTTCCACCGATTCGACCAAATATATGCCGCCGTCCCCATGCCCCATCGTGCCTTCCACTTCGGGGTGTCCGGCGTGGCCGATCAGAATACATTCGGTGCCGTTGTTGCGGTAGCGAATAACCTCCATGTGTACCTTGGTCACCAGCGGGCAGGTGGCGTCAAATATCCTCAGCCCGCGCCGCGTCGCCTCTTCCCGTACCGCGCGCGAAACACCATGTGCGCTGAATATCACGGTCGCGCCAGATGGGACTTGATCGAGATCATCTACAAATATCGCTCCTTTCGTGCGTAGATTATCAACCACGAAACGATTGTGAACGACCTCGTGACGCACGTAAATTGGCGCGCCGAATAGATTCAGCGCGCGCTCGACAATTTCGATGGCGCGGTCCACCCCGGCGCAAAAACCGCGGGGGTTGGCTAGGTAGACTTGCATATCGCCATGATATCCTGTTTCAGTTCCACAATCAGGTCACTGAAGCCGGCGCCATGGCAGGAATCCAAAGGGAACTGCGTGGAATGGGGATAGCGGAACGACGATGCCCGGCTGGGCCGGGCATTGGGAGGAAAGCTTACTTTTTATTATTTTCCGGCATTGTTGGGTTTTTACTCCTGTGGGTTTCGTAACACTTTGTCATACAGCCCTCATAGGACTGGCCATTGCCACGGTAAAACAGGATTTAATAAAAGTATGCATTTCGAAAAGCTCCTTCACGGTAGATATATACCAATCTGGTCGTCAATCCCTGGCCTGCTCATTCCAGCCATATCCCAGTCTAGCCTCGATAAATCCATTTTCCATAACTCGCCCGGCGGCGATTTTCAGTTTCGGTGTTTAGCGTTTTTTCTCACGACCCGGCCCCAGGGCGTCTATCCCCAGCAACACGGCGCCAATGGTGATGGCCGAATCGGCGACATTGAACGCTGGCCAATGCCAAACGCGGTAATAGACGTCAATAAAATCAATCACATAACCATGGACAAGTCGATCGATCAAGTTGCCGGCCGCACCTCCGAGAATCAACATCAGCGCCACGGCAAAAAGTATACCTTTAATATCCGCCCGCCAACTCATCCACAGGATAACAACGCAGGCAATCGACGCAACCATGATGAATAAAACATTCTGCCAGCCGCCCGCGTTATTCAAGATGCCAAAGGCCGCGCCCGTGTTATGAACCAGCGTGAGATTGAGAAAAGGCGCAAGTTTCACTTCACCATGACGCAACAGGTAGTCCGCCGCCGTGAATTTCGTCAGCTGGTCGCAAACAAAAACAACAACGGCGATCCACAGGTAGCGCCACATACCAGTCAACCAGGTTTATCGCGACAGTTGAACGCGATCTCAATGCCAGTGATATTCCACTCGCCCCATCGGTTCCCGCCGGGGCGCCCAAGCATTCTGTGCGCACGTTCGACGGCGCGAATGTCCACCGGACATTCGCGACTGCTCCGTCTCACCTCCCGCAGGGGGTGAGGGAGGCGTGAGAGAATCCCTTGTTTGATCGGCCGCATCAGGCGTAACTCCGCGTTTCGCCGGAACCGGCGACATTTTTCACACAGCGGCCGCAGACCTGCGGATGCTCCTGGTTCGCGCCCACGTCCTGGCGGTGATGCCAGCAGCGGATGCACTTGGGATAGGCCGAAGGCGCCACACGCACGTACAGCCCCTTGATCTCCGTCTCCACGGCGCCGGCTGTTTTCGCATCCAACCCATGTACCCGCGCATAGGAGGTGATGAACACAAACCGCAACTCGTCTCCCAGCCGGCGCAACCGCTCCTGCCAGGAGTCATCGCCATAGAGGTCCACTTCCGCATCGAGACCGGAACCGATGCCACCGGCCACACGCAACTTTTCCAGCTCCTTGGCCACCGTCTGACGCACGGCAATCATTTCATTCCAGAATGGCATGTCCAGCGCACGCTCGGGGAGCGCCGGCAATGCATGCCATTGTTCCAGAAACACCGATTCACTCCGCTTCCCCGGCATGTGGCGCCAGACTTCCTCGGCGGTGAAGGTCAGCACCGGCGCCAGCCA
>JACQAA010000183.1 GCA_016195185.1 Pseudomonadota bacterium
CCTTCAGGATCGGCAAATTGTTTATAGAACTGCCGGTACTGTTCAAAGAGCGGAATAATGCCTTCCGCATCGGCATATGTGGCCTGTCTTATTATCCGTGTACCGATACAACTATTGAGGTTTTGGTCCATTTTTTTCCTTTTTTCGAAGTACGCAAATTTTTGGATAGTGTTCGGGATTGAAGGGTTTTTTTGAGATTGACCGTGACGGCGATACCGATCACTTCACCGTATCCTTGTTACTACGCTGCCTTCGCCTGTTCCTGTGAGCGTACGCTCAGATAAGCCCAGTTAATCCACTCCAGGCAAGATTTGATATCTGCAGTTTCGACGGTGGCGCCGCCCCATAGGCGATAGGATGCCGGGCTGTCGCGGTGATTGGCAACTTCATAGGCGATACCCTCTTTTTCAAGCAGTTTTTCTGAATCCTTGATGATTTTGAGCTGGCTTTCATTGTCTTTGGCAGTGAACCAGGGGTCCACCACCTTGAAACATATGGCCGTGTTGGATCGGATATCCGCACGCTCCGGCAAAAACTCTGCCCAACCTGTTCTGGATATCCAGTCCTCAACAGTCTTCAGGTTAGCAGCACTCCGTTTCAGCAGCGCAGGTAGGCCGCCAATACTTTCCGCCCATTTCAGGGCGTCCAACTGGTCTTCAACGCAGAGCATGGAGGGGGTGTTGATCGTTTTGGCTTCAAACGGCTCCTCGAATATTTTGCCATTTTTGGTAATACGGAATATTTTTGGCATCGGCCATGGCGGGGTGTAACTTTCCAGCCGTTCCACAGCACGAGGGCTGAGGGCGAGCATGCCATGCGCAGCCTCACCACCCAGAACTTTCTGCCACGACCATGTCACAATATCCAGCTTATTCCAGGGGATATCCATGGCAAAAACGGCGGAAGTGGCGTCGCACAGGGTGAGTCCCTTGCGGTCGGATTTAATCCAGTCGCCATTGGGTACTTTGACGCCGGAGGTGGTTCCATTCCAGGTGAAGACTACATCGCGATCGGTATCCACCTTGGAGAGGTCAGGGAGGGCGCCAAACGGCACGTCGAAGGTACGTACGTCCTTCAGCTTCAGTTGCTTTGTTACATCATGTACCCAGAACTTGCCGAATACTTCCCAGCTCAGTACATCAACACCACGGGGGCCTAATAGCGACCACATCGCCATTTCAATCGCCCCTGTATCAGAGGCAGGTACCAGCGCCAGGCGGTAATCCTTCGGCATGCCGAGAATGGCTTTGGATCTATCAATCACCTCCTGGATTTTTTTGACACCGATGGCGGCGCGATGTGAGCGTCCAATTGGTGTGCCCTTCAGTCCATCCAAAGACCACCCCGGTCTTTTTGCGCAGGGGCCTGACGAAAAACATGGATTGCCTGGCTTGCTGGTGGGTCGCTGGAGGGTCGTCATAGGATCGCTCCTTCTGAATTGCTGTGGCTTTTATATGCAATCATATTATAGTCATTGCCAAAATGATCAATATACAATTGTGCTTCTCCTGCGGTATGGGCGAGGAATGACAAAGAGACGAATGTCTGGAACTGTTATTACCATTGTTGGCAATACCCTTGATTCTGCTGTTGAAAAACGCGCGCTGCAGCTTATCAGAGGAACTGGCGCGGATGGGCTGTGGGTAGAAACCCTGCATCCAGGACACGCTATAGATATTCTGGTTAAAGCGTACAAACCGGGGCTAACGACATTGATACGGCAGCAATTAGTGGCGCTAGGGGCCTTTGACGTTTTTGTGCAGCCGAGCGATTCTGATCGCAAGAAAAAACTTCTCATCGCCGATATGGATGCCACGATGATTCAGCAGGAGACGCTGGACGAACTGGCAGGACATTTCAACCTCAAAGATAAAATTGCCCCTATTACTGAACAAGCCATGCGTGGAGAGATTGATTTTGGCGCATCCTTACGGATGCGTGTACAGTTGTTGAAAGGACTGCCACAGGCAGCGTTATTTGAAACGCTCAAATCTATCAGGTATTCGCCAGGGGCCGATATATTGATTAGGACTATGAACCGGCAAGGGGCAAAATCGGTGCTGGTATCGGGTGGGTTTGATTTGTTTACAAACCACGTGGCAGCAACGCTTGGTTTTCACAAAAATTTTGGCAATCGCCTCATAGTGGCAGAGCACAAACTGACCGGCGAGGTGGCATCGCCCATCCTTGACAAATACGTCAAAGAAAGGCTAGTCGTTGAGCAGGCGCAAGCTTTCGACTGCACGCTTGCACAGGTCATAGCAATTGGAGATGGTGCCAATGACATTCCGATGCTCAAGAAAGCTGGTATTGGTGTTGGCTATTTTGGTAAACCCTCCGTGCTGGAAGCCACACCGCATCAGATACGTCATACAGATTTAAAATCTGTGCTGTATATGCAGGGCTATCGACAAGATGAAATTGCCGCCTAACGTTTCATTATCTTTATGTAAAAATTTGCAAATCCACTCATTTTCAGCTAGAAATACTCCAATCTAAAAACAGTCAAAGGCAGCGCTGTATTGGGCCTTTTTAAAAGCTATCGAAAACAAGTTTTCTTGGTCGTCGCCGTACTGTTTGCCCTTTCTTACGTGGCCGCAGCGAGGGCTGCAGTACACCAGAAAAAATCGGTTCACAAAACCACTATAAAAGTTAAAAAAGGCAAAGCTGCGCCTGTGCCAGACGCCCGCTCCCCCGTGTCTCTGGAGGGGGAGGTTTTTAATCATATCAAAAAAGATGACCGTTTGTCGGAAGATGATGCAGCGCGCTATGCGCATATTTTCGCCTTCCAGGATGTGGGAGATTTCAAGAAGGCCAATGCAGAAATCAAGAAACTCACTGACCATCGGTTGATGGGACACGTATTGCACCAGCGCTACGTTGGTCATGATTATAAAGCAACTTAC
>JACQAA010000184.1 GCA_016195185.1 Pseudomonadota bacterium
AACACCAATTCATCTCATCACGATTTGTTAAAGAGATCGGCAAACTCGGCGGTGATATCTCCCACTTCGTTACCCCTAACGTGGCGACGGCGCTAAAAAAGAGATTTGAGAAAATCTAAGCCTTCCCTTGATTCTCCTCAGCATTTCTGAAGATTACGAAAAATATAAACCCGAAGCACAGAAATTTTAGCCAAAATTGCAAAAATATGATCAAGATAGTTGACATATTATGATTTTTATGGCAAAAATCTACATCATCCTTTCAGAGCATAGAGCGAGAATCATATGGATATTTTGAACAAGCTTCTCCCTGCCAAAATACAGGCTTTCTTGCCACTGCTGCACGAGATTCTCAAAGACCAGTCCGTTGTTGACGATCTGGTCATCGCTCTCACCGAAGTCGAAAAGGAAATCAGCAAAGTTTCTAACAACCCCGCCATCGACAAGGGTCTAAAAGAAGCCTTTAATGATGCTGCCCTGGTTGCCTCGGCTGGCAAAACCTACATCAAAGACCGGAAGATACCGATGATGGCGGGCGCCAAGCTGGTCGCCAGTAAAGGCCGCATAACGGACAACATGCGCACCCTTGGCGCTGCCTTCAAAGCCAGGCAACCAGCCTGTGTCGCTTTTTCTGAATCCCTGAAACAGAATGCAGCCTTCTCCTCATCCGTCAAGAGGCTCGTGGAGAAAAAGAACGGAGAACTCTTCCGTCTGGAGGATGGCGAGAATGGACAAGGTTACGCAGTCGAGCTGATTACCGGAAACTCCGTGAAAATTCTGCTCGAAAAGAATGATTATGAAGAGATTAAAAAAACCTTTATCGATAAAAAAGATTCCCCAGCGCCGAAACCGAAACAGCCTCCCGGCCCCGGCCTGTAATCACTACCAGACCGGTGTCAACACTTCAGCCCTCTCAAAATATAGTTTGAGATTGTCGACAACCAGCTGATTCATGGCCGTGCGGGTTTCAACGGTGGCACTTGCCTGATGGGGCTGTAACACCACGTTATCAAGGCGGCAAAAGCTGCTGGGAACATCTGGTTCATTTTCAAATACATCCAGTCCCGCTCCGCCAATGAGGCCACCTTCGAGCGCATCAATTAAAGCATGCTCATCCACAACTTTCCCGCGCGCCACATTGATGAGCACACCATCTCTGCCTAATGATCTTAATACCTTTGCGTTCACAAGATGATGCGTGGCTGGCGAATAGAGACATGACAGCATTAAAACATCACTATCGGCAGCCAGTTTGCCGATGTCTTCATAATAATCGTATAACACGTCTTGTTTTCTATTGGGACCGAAGTAAATCACATTCATGCCAAATGCCTCGGCACGTTTGGCTATGGCTTTGCCAATCCGGCCCAGACCAACGATCCCTATCGTTTTTCCTTTCAGCGTACGCCCCAGCGGCATATCACCGCGCCTGGCCCATTGGCCGGAACGCACGTAGATATCCGCCTCTACCATACGACGAAAAACTCCCAGCACCAGACCGATTGCCAGATCGGCTACATCATCAGCAACAATCCCACCCGAATTTGTGACGATCACCCCTCGTTCTTTTGCTGCTGCAACATCGATATTGTCAAAACCAACGCTGTCGTGGGCAATGATCTCCAGATTCGGCAGTGCCTTGATCAGCTTTGCACTCACATTCACGCCAAAAACGCTCACCATTCCAGTTATCTTTTCACGAATTCGGTTCAGAGCTTCTTCCGGATCAGATTCCTGCCAGAGCTTGAAAACAGTGTAATTCTCCTCCAATTCCCGCATTTGGTCCGCTGGCAGAGGACCCATCATCAGGATATTTTGCGTCATCCTTTAAACCCTCCATTATGTGTAGAAAAGACTGGACAAAATGCCATAAAAACTGGTTAATACAACCAGTATTCAAGACTTATACTGTGCCGGATAGGACGAAAAATTCAATGAGCAAAAAGCTCTTTATCAAAACCTGGGGCTGTCAGATGAACGTCTATGACAGTAAAAAAATGGCCGATATTCTGTCCCCCCTCGGCTATGACGCGGTCGATGCACCCGATAATGCCGATCTCATGATTTTAAACACCTGCCACATCCGTGAGAAGGCCACAGAAAAAGTATTCTCCGATCTGGGCCGCCTCCGCGAACACAAAGAGGCCAAGGCTGAAAAGGGCGAGAAGGCGTTGATCGCCGTGGCGGGTTGTGTCGCCCAGGCAGAAGGCGATGTTATCCTGCAACGTGCCAAATACGTTGATATGGTGTTTGGTCCCCAAACCTATCATCTCCTGCCAGAAATGGTCATGAAAGCCAGTGGTGACCGGCGCGTCGTGAATACCGATTTCCCCGTTGAATCCAAATTTGATCACCTACCCGAAGAATCCACGGCGCCGGGCCCTTCCGCATTTCTATCTATCCAAGAGGGTTGTGATAAATTTTGCACTTTTTGTGTTGTGCCCTATACTCGCGGTGCCGAATTTTCCCGCCCGCCTGAACAGATTCTAAATGAAGCCAAACGCTTGGTTGATCATGGCGCCAAGGAAATAACTCTGCTGGGCCAGAACGTGAATGCCTATCATGGCAAAGACGTTACGGGGGCAACATGGGGTCTGGCGCGGCTGATTGCCGGAATAGACCGTATAGACGGTCTGGAGCGCATCCGTTACATGACATCTCACCCCGGGGACATGAGCGATGATCTCATCGACGTGCACCGTGACATTGCAAAATTGATGCCCTTCTTGCACCTGCCTGTGCAGAGCGGTTCTGACCGTATTCTTGAACTCATGAACCGTAAACATACGGCTGCGGATTATTTATCAATCATCATAAAAATGAAAGAAGCCCGACCCGATATCGCATTTAGTTCTGATTTTATTGTCGGGTTTCCCGGCGAGACTGATGCCGATCATCAGGCAACCCTCGATCTGGCGCATCGGGTCAATTTTTCTTCCTGCTATTCCTTCAAATACAGCCCCCGCCCGGGCACTCCCGGTGCTGTCATGGGCGGTATCGTACCAGAGCAGGTCAAAGATGCGCGCCTTCAGGAACTACAATCCATCCTGTTTGAACAGCAGCGCAGCTATAACCAGCGAAGTGTTGGCCGTGTCATGCCGGTTCTGTTTGACCGCAAGGGTCAGAAGCCCGGCCAACTACTCGGAAAAACACCCTACATGCAGTCCGTTTATGTGGATGCGCCGGAACGCCTGTTTGGACAAATTGTCGACGTCCGCATCGATAAGGCGTCCCAGAATGGGACTGCCGGAACTATTGTTACCACCGAAGAAGTCCTGTCATCACCCAGCCATGAAACGCATTATCGACAAATCGGCAGCAAAAACGTCGATAAAACAGCCTGTTAATTCACCAGAACGATCCCAACGTTAATAAATCTTCAGCTTTTAATGCTAAAGTGAGGCGTGAAGGCTGTCCACACTCCATCACCTGATTATGGACAAATATAATGTATCGGAGAGACAATTTGAGCAAAGAAGCCATTCGGCGCATCGGTCTGCAATTCGATGATAATACTCTGGCCCCTCTCTTGTTCGGTGATCACGACCGGAATCTTGCCCAGATTGAAGAAGAGCTGGATGTCGAAATTTCATCGCGCGGCAATGAAATTGTCATTACCGGCCCAAAGCTAAAATTAAAAATGGCGCAAACTGTCTTCGAGGTTCTCTGGGACCGCCTGACCAATGGCCTGCCCGTCGGCAAGGAAGAAGTCTCTGCCGCTCTTCAGGTGGCACTCAGCCCTCTCGATAAAGGTACGCGCGAGCTGGCCAAAGCGGCGCTTAAGGAACCCCATGTTAAAATGAAGTCTAAAAATAAAACCATTACAGCACGCACGCCCAAACAGACAGAATATCTGGAGGCCATTCGCACCCACCATCTGGTGTTTGGACTAGGCCCCGCCGGAACGGGAAAAACCTTTCTGGCCGTGGCAAAGGCCGTTGAAATGATTATGGCGGGAGAGATTGACCGCCTGATCTTGTGCCGCCCGGCAGTTGAGGCGGGGGAACATCTCGGCTTTCTGCCCGGCACCATGCAGGAGAAGGTCGACCCCTACCTGCGCCCGATCTATGACGCCCTGCATCACATGATCCAGCCAGAGCAGATCGCCAAGAGACTGGCAGACGGGTCGATTGAGATAGCACCACTGGCCTTTATGCGTGGCCGAACACTGGCAAACGCTGTGGTGGTTTTGGATGAAGCACAGAATACAACCGTAACACAAATGAAAATGGCACTGACCCGCATCGGCGAAGGCAGTCGCATGATTATCACAGGTGATCTCTCCCAGACAGATCTTCCGAGTGGGGTAAAATCCGGGCTGAGGGATGCCGTAGAAGTCTTGAAAGGCATCAAAGATGCGGCATTTATTGAGTTTGACGAGAAGGACGTCGTGCGCAGCCGTATCGTCAAGCATATCGTGGAGGCCTATGACCGCCGGGACAAAAGGCCATGATTCAACTGACGCTTCATCTTGATATGGCCTCCACCCGGTGGAGAAAGGCTTTTCCTCACCTGCGCAGAAAAATCGAGCAGGCCGCAGCTTGTGCATTTCTGTGCGCCCAAAAGCCTGCTGCTTTCAAAACGCATGCCTTTACCATTAATATCCTGCTGACTGATGATACCAATATGAAAGCGCTAAATAAAACCTATCGCGGTAAAAATAAACCAACAAACGTCTTATCTTTTCCACAGCTTAACCTGCGCAAGCTCCCCCGCGATGCTCTCAGCATGTTTCCACGCCGCAGCAACATCCCTCTTGGCGATGTTGTGCTGGCCTTCCAAACCATTCGTGCTGAGTCTCTGCAACAGGGAAAAAGTCTCGAAAATCACGTTATCCACATGATTG
>JACQAA010000170.1 GCA_016195185.1 Pseudomonadota bacterium
GATGTAAAGCCGACCTCCACGACTTATCTGACACTGGGATTCAATGGCCTGGCTCCTTATTACTTCGAAACCGAAGCGCATCTGTTCATCAGCAATAAGGGCGACGTCAGTGCGCGTCTGCGGGAAGAGAATGATTTTCTTCTCACGCAGAAACTGATCTTGCAGCCTTATGCCGAGGTCAATCTCTATGCCCAAAAGGTTCCGGATCAAGATGTCGGTGCTGGAATTGCCGACGGTAAAATCGGCTTGCAGACACGCTACGAATTTACTCGAAAATTCGCGCCTTATGTGGATGTCCACTATGGCCGAAAGTTTGGTGAAACCTCTTCGATTGCCAGAAGCAAAGGAGAAGACAACGACGAACTCATTGGCTCAATCGGTTTGCGGCTGATGTTTTAATTAACCTTAACAAAGGAGAAAAAAGATGAAGAAACTTCTGCTAACAACTGCCCTGATGCTGTTGGCTACACCAGCCTTCGCCAAAGAATACATTATCAAGGAGATCAGCGATCCGGCAGGCAGCAAGCCTTATTACTTTTCGCCAGACAAGCTGACCATTCAGCCGGGAGATACAGTGACGTTCGTAGATGCACAGGAAGACATGCACGATGTCATGTTTATCAATGTGCCCAAAGGTGTCGATGAGATGATCATGAGCCCAATGCACAACAAAGAAGGTGACAAATTTTCTTATACCTTCAAGATTCCCGGCACCTACCAATTTCATTGCCACCCACATGAAGCTTTGGGTATGAAAGGCACGCTGATTGTCGGGACACCTTCCAAGCCCGGTGAAACAAAGGCGATGGACCATCACAAGATGGCCAAAATCCATGACGATGCCATGAAGGCGCAAAGCCCTGACGCAAAAGCAGTGCCTACTGCTGAAAGTCTTCCTCAGGGCACCGCCATGATTAACGCCGTTGATGCGGAAAAGCACACAATCAACGTGACTCATGATCCTATCAAGGCTCTTGGCTGGCCAAAGATGAAGATGGAGTTTTCAGTAGACAAGAGCGTTGATCTGTCTGGGTTCAAAGCGGGCGATGCCGTATTGTTCACCCTCAAACCCGCAGGGGATGATGATTATACCGTTGTTCAATTGAAGAAAGGGCAATAGCCGATGCCAGAATCAAGCAAATCTTGATTTTTATCAAGCGACAAACTCTTAATAAGCTCATGATTATCCGACGAATTAACACAACCCAATGGAGAATAAAATGAAATACAAAATCTTTGCCGCCGCTCTGTTTATGGTCATGGGTCTTTCAGTGGCCGCTCATGCCGCCGATCCCGCAACTTCTTCGCCAACAACGCCTACTGAAAAGTCAGCGGGCCAACCTCCTATGGGTGGTGACATGCCCGCAGGCGGCATGATGATGCCGTGCCCCATGATGGAAAAGATGGGCGGTATGCAGAAAGGCATGGGAGATATGATGGGGGATATGCAGGATATGATGAAGATGACTTCTGACCCAGCAATGAAAGAACGTATGCAGAAGATGCATGAGAAAATGGAAGCTATGATGCATCAGATGTCAGGCATGCCTAAAATGTGTGGCAAGAACTGTCCTATGATGGAAAAGATGGGAATGGAAAAAACTGGCGAGGAAAAAGTAAATAATGCACCCGCAGCGCCTGCCGCCGTTACACCGGAAGATCATAAGGCTCATCATCCAGAAAAACAGTAAGGGGAATAATCGTGAGGTCCAAAACTATCCCTTACCTGCCCACCATGTTTGCTACCTGTATGCTATTTATGGTGCTATACAGCATTTGCGCCGTGCTGTGGCTGTTTTTGCCGGACTTACCCGGTCACGCCATACTGGAGACAGTCTTCCCCGGCTTTAAACTTCTGGATGTGCCGAATTTTTGTTACGGCATGATCATGAGCGCCATTTATGGGTGGTTTATGGCTGTTGTATTTGTTTTCTTTTACAACCTCTGGCCGAAGCTGGCATATGCCTTGTTCGGGGTTAAAGCATAATTTCTGAAACATAATAAACAATCAATAAGGAGAAAATACTATAGAACATGATAAAGAATGCGCTCATGAGAACAAACATACAGGACTGATAGGATGTCTTCTGTCATGGAAGGGGGTTCTTTTAACTTTGTTGCTGGCGGCAATCAGCTATTACCTTCTGACTGTACACAGAGAACACATGGCTGTTGCATTGCCCTATCTTTTCCTGTTTGCATGTCCGCTGATGCACCTCTTCGGACATGGTCATGGAGGGCATAGCCACGGAAAGGATGAAGACAAGAAGTGAACTACGACCATCATTCCGGTATAGAGAAAAGCCTAAAATCCGCTGATCCTGTCTGCGGAATGATGGTTGATGCTGCTTCAGCGAAGTTCAAGTGTGCTTTAATGGGACGATTAGCGGCGGCAAGTCAGCTTTAAAGTTTGAGCTAAATCCTGTCCCCGCAACCAAATTTGATTGTAAAATCAAACACTTAAAGCGCCCTTCGGGGCGCTTTTTTGTTGTCTGCTCGCGGGCTAGTGGCGGCTGGAAGCAGGGTGGAAGCAGGGACTGGAATTTCCGGACAGGCCTCTGCGGGAGCTTGGTCAATTGTTCGGGCCGAAGGATAGAAAAAGGCGGTGGCACATGGCCACCGCCTTTTTATCGTCTTATTTGCACTCCATGAGAGAAAGCAAATTGTTCGGTTGTTCACCATCTGCTTCGGTTTTGATGTACTTGTTACCGAAGCGGCTGGTTGCAACGATGACGTCAACGGGCTTGCCGTTGACCTGAACGTAGAAGCTATACTTCCCAGAGATGATCGAGTCGACCGCCTCTTGTTGCGTCAGCTTCCAAAGCCCCCCGTCGCTGTTCATGCCTCCGACAGCTTGAATCCGCTCGTGTGGATTATCACGGTCGGATTTGTTGATGCATCGTATTTGGTGTTTGGCCATGGCTTTCCTC
The DNA here is from genome assembly GCA_016195185.1 of Pseudomonadota bacterium. Lineage (GTDB taxonomy): Bacteria > Pseudomonadota > Alphaproteobacteria > Micavibrionales > UBA2020 > PALSA-926. The sequence continues at coordinate 2,931 of JACQAA010000170.1, forward strand.
CTTGTGCCAAAGTGTTAACGATGTCCCAAGGGCTACGGGGCAAATCGTCGTTGATTTTTAAGGAGAGGCCTTGTTACACTGAAGATGCTGATCTTTTTCAGTAGAGCAGGCCAGTCCTACCTCCTATAAGCCCTGCTTGTTACCGCAAGCGGGGCTTAATCTTGATGGGCGCTCTTAAGTGGTAAACAAGCGAGCACGATATTTACGAACCACCTGGTCATACAGATCTTTATGTTTGGGAGCTTCCACGGTCACCACGAGTGCGTAGTAAAGTTTTCGCGCTTGAGTGTCGGTGCGCCCCTCATCACGTGCAAGATAATGAATATCGAAGACAGGTCCCTTCAGGCTTGAGGCTCTCTTGGTTTTTGTGGCGTGCAAGCATGTTTCCCATTTATGGGCATCTGCTCTCAGTTCGTCTTCCGTCTGATAAATCTTGCTCTGACTAAAAAAAGTGTCCGTTTTGGGGTGGAGTGCATTTGCGTCGCGGGTGTCTTCATTTGGGCGGAAGGTGATTTCAATGCCGCTACGGGTATAATTGCTGGGGTGCGCGGCATCAATTTCCGTTGCAAAGCAACAGGTCGCGGAAATCTTGACGCTTCCCATCAGCGTGGCGCTAG
>JACQAA010000171.1 GCA_016195185.1 Pseudomonadota bacterium
CTGCAGCGCACGGAAAGCCGTGGCGGTCATTGCCGTAGCGACTTTCCAAAAGCTGCGCAGTCATGGCAAAAAAGGACCTTCGTCACCCTGAAGGAAATTGATATGCGGATGCCAGCCAAAAAACTTGAAAGCGCCGCATGACCTCTCTGTCGCATATTATTCTGGAGCCTTTGGTGCGCAAGGCACTGGAGGAGGATCTGGGACGCGCCGGTGATATCACCAGTGACAGCGTTATTTCGGCTGAGGCGCGTGCAAAGGTTGTTATGGCTGCGCGGCAGGAAGGCATTGTTGCGGGGCTAGATGCGGCAGAACTGGCATTTAAACTCATTGACTCCGGTCTGGCCATCAAACGTCTGAAAGCGGAAGGCGTAGAAGTTAAGGCCGGCGACGAAGTGATGGAGGTCGAAGGCCGGGCGCGTTCTATCCTGAGCGCAGAACGTGTGGCGCTCAATTTTGTTGGGCGCATGTCAGGGATTGCGACGTTGACAAACAAAATGGTCAAAGCGGTTGGCAATCACAAGGCCAGAGTTTGTTCAACGCGCAAGACAACGCCGGGTTTGCGTGCCGTTGAAAAATATGCTGTCAGGGTCGGTGGCGGCATGAATCATCGCCTGGGTCTCGACGATGCGATTTTGATCAAGGATAATCACATTGCGATTGCGGGGGGTGTGGCAATCGCCCTGCGCCGTGCAAAAGAGAGTGCCGGCCATATGGTCAAGATTGAAATTGAGGTGGATAACTTATCTCAGCTCAAAGAGGTCTTGGAGGAGGGGGTTGATGTCGTGATGCTCGACAACATGAGCCTTGAAGATATGGCGGCGGCGGTAAAAATGGCGGCGGGCCGTGCCATTGTCGAGGCGTCTGGCGGTGTTACGCTGGAGCGGATCTCACAAATCGCCGCGACCGGTGTGGATATGATCTCGACCGGTGCCTTGACGCATAGCGCGCCTAACTTCGACGTCGGTTTGGACTTTAAGGCGGCTGCTTAGTTTCGGCTTGGTCCTGCTCGGCACCTACCAAAAATTATTTTCATAACATTAAAAACTTGAAGGCTAATTTTAAAAAGCGCCTTTTATTGATTGCCCGTGTAACCGGGTCTTGCTAATATTATCGAAATAAAATAGAAAAGTATCGTATTAGAAAATCAGGAGGTCACTTCGGACCATGGACTCTGCCCCCCTTATTATTTCTTCGACCCTGGCGCTGTTGTCAAAGCTCAACCTTTATATTCTGGTTCCTCTGTGTGCCTCCGTTCTCGGATTCTTTGCCAGCTATTTGCGCAATTACCAGTGGCCCGCCCAGCAGTTAAAAGAGAATTTGTCACAGATTATTGGCCAGATTAAAGCGGTACGCTCCGAGCAAGAACTCTCCGTGCGCGCTCTGGAAGACAAAATTGACTGCATTTTTGAGCATTCTTCCTTCAACTATTTGTGGGCTGACTACCGCCAGTCGTTGCATACGATTTACCTGCAGGACAGCGACGTAGATATCAAGGCTGTTCTGGCTACTGTTCCTGCTGAGACGTTCTTTTCGAAAGAATCCATTATTGATCTTCAAATCAATGCGGATTTTTATCGCCATTTGCCGGGGATACTCACCGGGATCGGGATTATCGGGACGTTTTCCGGTCTGGTCTGGGGGTTGCATGAATTTAGACCGGATCCGGGCCAGGCGTTGGAATCCTTGCCGCTGTTGTTGCAGGAGGTGACGTCGGCTTTTATCGGTTCCGGGTTTGCCATTCTTGCCGCCATTTTTATTACGTACAAAGAGAAATCCATTCTTAACCAATGCTATCGCCTTGTGGAAGATCTGAACAAGGAAATCGACAGCATGCATGCCATGGGGACGGGGGAGGAATATCTATCTCGCCTTGTCAAGGCGTCGGAGAGCACTCCCGCTGATATGCGCGAGCTCAAAGCCTCGCTCATGGAAGATATGACGCGCCTCATGCATGGTGTTGTCGAACGGCAGACGTTGGCGCAGCAGCAACAAAACCAGCTCTTATCCTCACATATTTCAGAAGCGATCAAAACCGCTCTGGCGGAGCCAATGGCGCAATTGTCCGGCGTGGTGCAGAACGTGACCAGTGGCCAGAATGAAGCTGTTGGCGGGCTGCTCGAGAACTTACTACAAGGCTTCATGAGCAGGCTGGGAGATACGTTGGGTGAGCAGATCCAGGGGATCAACTCGTCGATTCAGAGCTCTTCTCATGTCATGGGCAAGGTTCAGGATGCCATGACCCGGTCGATTGGTGAAATATCGACGGCGGGGATGTCGGCGGCAGACCGGATGTCTGACAAATTGGAAGATTCGCTGGCAAAAGCGGTGTTGGCGCAACAGCACATCAACGCACAAATGCTGCAACAGCAGCAGCAATCCTCGGAAATCATGGATACGACGATAGATCGTCTCTCCGGCAAGCTGGAGGATTCACTGTCACGGGTGGTGGCGGTGCAGGAAAAGATGAATATGCAGATGTTGCAGCAACAGCAGCAGTCCTCGGAAATCATGGATGCGGCCATAGGCCGTGTTTCGGGCAAGCTGGAGGAGTCACTGTCGCGGGTGGTGGCGATACAGGAGCAGATGAGCGTACAGACACTGCGGCAACAGCAGCAGTCCTCTGAAATGATCGATGCAACGATAGATCGCCTCTCCGGCAAACTGGAGGATTCACTGTCCAAGGTGGTGATGACTCAGGAGCAGATCAATTTACAGACCATGCAGCAACAGCGGCAATCCTCGGAAATGATGGACACGACCATAGAGCGTATTTCCGGCAAGTTGGAAGACTCACTGTCAAAGGTGAGTGCGACACAGGAGCAGATCAACCTGCAGATCCTGCAACAACAGCAGCAATCTTTGGCCATGATGGATACGACCATAGAGCGTATTTCCGGCAAGCTGGAAGACTCGCTGTCGAAAGTGGTTGCGGCACAAGAGCAGATGAACTTGCAGACTTTGCAGCAGCAAAAGCATTCTTCCGAAGTCATAGAAGTGGCAATGCGGGCGGTGCTGGCGAAGCTTCAGGTTGCACTCGGCGGCATCGCCCAGGATCGCAGTCAGCAGATCGAACAGGATCAGCTGCGTCATGAAACTCTTCTGGCATCGGCCCAATCTCTCTACGCTGGATTCTCCGATAAAGTGGGCGGGTTTATCGAAGATATCAAGACGGCGACATTCAAAACGGAGGAAAACCTGGTGTCCATACAGGATACGGCGCTGCGGTCGATTTCTGGCATGACGGAGAGCGCGGATGTGATGCGCCTGGCGGCAGAAAGATTTACCACGGCAGGTAATTCTATGTCTGATCTCACCGATACCATGACTCAGACTGTCAATACGATGCAACAGACGGCGGACTCTGTTCATCAGGCTTTTGTGGCGTATGACAAGTCTCGGGATGCGGTGCAGGAATATGTTGCCCAGCTGCAGAGTAATCTGGATTTGGTGAGAAGAGAGAACGGGGTCAGCCAGAATCTGGTCGAGGATATGGAACGTATCGTTTCTTCCCTGGCCAGCGTTGAGCGTCAGAGCAAGGAATATCTTGATCGTGTCAACGAAGTGCTGAAACGGTCGTTCCAGGATTTCGGCATCGAAATGATCGGGCAGGTCCGGAATGTCAGCGCCGAGTCAAACCGTCAGTTGGGAAGTTCCTTGCATGCCCTGAGTAGCACGGTTGATTCCATGATTGCCTCCGTGACGAAATTGCGCAGAGCTGGTTAATGTTTGCAAAGACGATCATCCGGCGCTCAACCAGAGATGAGGGCGAAAGGCCTTTCTGGATATCTTTTGCCGATTTAATGACGGCCTGTATGACGGTATTCCTGATTGTCATGGCCGTGACGCTGGTGGCGATGAGGGAGGATGTTGACACCTATAACAACGCAGCGCGGCTGACACGCCAGCGCCAGGCCGAAATTGAGAAATTTGCCAGGCAGCTCAGGGCCAGTTCCGAGGAAGTACGCCCCCCGGTCAAGGTCGGTATTATCAAGGATACGGTGCGGATTGATCTGGGTTCAGCCGCCAACTTTGTTTCTGGCTCGGCGGATCTTTCGGTCGGGGGGTCAAAATTCCTGCGCGGATATTTCCCCAAGGTTCTGGAGGCTGCGAAAACAGATTTGGGAAAAAAATGGCTAAAGCGTGTTGTCGTGGAAGGGTTCACCGACACCGACGGTTCCTATCTTTTTAATCTTGATCTCAGCCTGCAGCGCAGCCGTAAGGTTGTCTGTGCCATGTTTGCTCCGGTCTTGCCCGGAGAGCGTGCCATGACACATTTAGAATTAGGACAGATCAGGGATTTGTTTCTAGTAGGTGGTTATTCGTTCAACTCGATGCAGTCTTCCAAGGCAAAAAGTCGCAGGGTGGAGCTCAAGTTGGAATTTTGGCAGTTAGGTGAGCGTGAGCAGGTAGAAAAACAGCCCAAGCCGGATTTGTCAGGTAAGGAGTTCGGTAAATGCTGAGCAACCAGTTGCAGATTGATCTGTCAACACTGACCTCTGTTCTTAAACAAAATATGTCAGAGTCGCTTGTCGATTCATCTGAAACTTTCCTGAATGAGTGTCAGGCCGTCGTTTCACGCTATGACCAGAGTACAAAACCTAATGATTCGGAGGTTTATCAGGCAGTCCTGCTTTATTTAAAAGGAGAGATTGGCGAGGATATCGAGTATCTGTTCGACTTGGTGGCGTTTGGCCTCTATCTGCCGATTGAATCGCTGGGCAATAAGTGTGTGGCTTATGATCAGCGGAAGCTTGAGGTATTGCTCAACCGTTATCGTGCAGAAGCCGGCCTTGGCCAGCTGTGGGAGATGACATGGCTGGGCGTATTACAGGCGTACTATCAGCCGGAAATTCGTTTCAGTGAACAGAACATTTTATTGCAATTTTTGAAGGATACCTATCCTTACGTTGTTACTCACATGGGGCACGATACGGCTTGGCTAAAAGCGCTGAAAAACCATCCGGATATGCTTACGCGGGAGCCATGTCATTCTTTTGTCGAGAGATGGCTGGCCGGACGAGAACAGCCCTTGAAGCAGGTTGCCAATGATTTACAAATACCTGATCAAAGCTGGTTTTGGCAGGAATTGGTTAGAAGCTGCATCAAGTTTGCCGCTGACAAACCAGATGAGGATTTCAAGAAGCTGATCCCGCAGCTTTTGGCGTTGATTCGGGAGCGGCCCGGGTTCTTGGATGAGGATCTGAGTACTATTTTATATCGTTATCATCAGTGCACTGACAAGAACGTCAACGAAGAACTCAAAGACTTCGCCGTGTGGCACTGGAAGAATCCGAAGCTGAGATACGCGCCGGGATCGAAGTGGATTCAGATACAGACGCCGGTTTGGCAGATGGTGCTGGGATGGGTGAATGATGCCCACTTGCGCCTGTTTTTTGAAAGGATATCGGCGCGGTACGGCGCCGGCAAAGACCGTCTGTCCTCATGGTTGCGCTATATTGCCTGGACCAAATTTGTTTCCAATTACGAAGCCAACCGTCAGCAGCAGAAGGACCCCGAGATAGCGAGGATTTTTGAGGCAGAGGAGGCGGCGCTGGTATCCCCTGAGGAGGTGCGAGACCACCGGCTGGATGTGTTTATCAAGATTATCGGGGATTATTTAGCGACTGCGTGAACACCAGCGTGGAGGACGGTATGACCTCGAGGGGGCCGTATGATTGCTTGGCTTGCCGGAGCCCGGGCACACCGAGGTCTTCTTCCCGATTAATCAGAGAAACGCCCAAGGCAGCGATCGCCTTTGCGGTTTCCTGATTAATGATTTGGTAGAGGCCTTTATAATGCCGATCCGCTTTCTCAAAGTGAATCACGGCAGTATCCCGGTTGAGGGGTTCAAAAATAGAAAAGGCTGCCACTTTCCCGTCAATCTGGATCAGAATGCCTTTTTGACCCAGCGCAGAAAAATTTTTGATGGCCGTTTCAACCGCGGCGCGATCGTCTTGAACAATGGCATCACGCTCCTCCCGGTCTGTTTCAACCCTATCCAGTACATCAAGACACTCCCGGCTGTTTTCTGGCGTCAGTTTGTGTATGGAACATTGATAGAGCCGGTGTGCTTGCGCGATCAGGTTGCGTTTTTTGGAATAGAATTTTCCGGCCAGTGTCGCCAGATCACTGGCGCGATAGATATAATTGGCAAGCGCTGAATCATTGTGGATCTCAAAATGAGAAACGAATTCCGGATTTTTTTGAATAAAATCCGCGCCAACGCCGAATATTTTTATGGGGCAGGGCAGAGCCTGAAAGGCATGAATCAAGTTGCCTTGTGTTTCTGCGTCAAAAGAGCCGACAGGTTGCAGGAAATGCCGGGGACCATCTGTTTGCACTTGGCATGAAATCAAGACGGTTTCTGAATTACATATCGTCCATGCGTATTGATAGATGCTGTTC
>JACQAA010000172.1 GCA_016195185.1 Pseudomonadota bacterium
CCGCGCCGGCGCCTCATCCTCCGATGCCTCGACGATTATTCCGTCGGGGATTCAGCAGGGCCTGGGGGTGAAGGCAGGAGCCATCTATCGCATCCATGAACAAGGCGCGCTGCAATCCACCAGTAACAAGTATGATATTGCGGCCATGGGTCCCGGGTACTTCCAGATCACGCTGCCTTCTGGTGAAACGGCCTATACACGATCTGGTTCCTTTCAGTTGAATCAGACGGGTCAGATGGTGACGGCACAGGGTTATACATTGCAACCGGGCATTACCATTCCAAGCGATGCTGTCGATGTGACGATCAACTCCAGCGGTCAGGTGCTGGTCAAAATTCAAGGACAAACCGCGCTGACCAATGTGGGACAGATCCAGACGGCGCTGTTCCCGAATGAGGGGGGTCTTGAGGCCATGGGCAATGATTTGTTCACGGTCACCGAGGCGTCCGGGGCAGCTGTTGTCGGTAATCCGAACGCGCCGGGATTTGGCGCGTTGCAGCAAGGGTTCCTTGAGGCTTCCAACGTCAACGTGGTGCAGGAGATTACGTCGTTGATTCAGGCGCAACGTGCTTACGAGATGAACTCCAAGGTCATCCAGACGGGTGATCAGATGCTCAATACGGTGACACAACTTCGCTAAAAGTGAACGACAGGGGTAAGGGAGTGAAAACATGAAAGAGCCAGTGGTAAAACCGGTACTTGATGTGAAACGGATGATGATGGTGGTTGCCATGACAGCCTGCATAGTCAGCCATGCCTTCGCCGCGACGCCTAAAACCGAAAGCACCGTCGTGGGTGACCGCATCACGCTGGGAGACGTGTTTGATGGCATCAAGGACAACGCGGATTACTATCTTGCTCCCGCTCCGGCGTTGGGTAAAAGCATGGTGTTGAACACGGCTGATCTGACGCGTATTTCTGATGCTTTCAATCTGGGCTGGGTGCCAGACAATAACTTACCACAGGTTGTCATCCGCCGTTCTTCCAATACGGTGGATCGTTATGAGATCCAGGCCGCCGTGCAGGAAAAACTGGCAGCGCAGATGAAGGGTCAGAAATTTGATATGGAACTGACCGATCGCTCTGTCAGTTTCCGGGTGCCAGATGCCACAAGCAAGGAAGTCCTGGTGCAAAACCTGATGTGCAATCCGGCCAAGGGAGAATTTTCCGCTACTGTTGCCGCTGCTGCCGCCCCTGACAACAAGCAGGATGTGAGAGGCAAGCTGTATCCGATCAGTCAGCTGCCCGTGTTAAAAGATCCGCTGCGTCCCGGCGATGTGATTTCGGCGCATGATATTGATTATGTGGATATGCGCGCCGCAGATATCACCAGCAGTATGGTGGTGGATGTCAACAGGCTTATCGGCCAAACACCCCGGCACGGCATTTCAGCTATGAAACCGATCATGGCCGGCGATGTACAGATGCCGCTCCTGATCAAAAAGGGTGATCTGGTGACCATGCTGCTTAAAAATAACATCGTCAGCCTGACAGCGCAGGGTCGTGCCATTGACAGTGGTGTCGAGGGTGAGGCCATCCGCGTGATGAATACGTCCTCGAAACAGGTGGTGAGTGCTGTCGTGACCGGTCCGCAAGTGGTCAGCGTTAAGCCCACCGTGAGCACAATGTAATTAAGGAACAGGAGAATATCCATGGCCAATATCGTAAGACAGTCCCTGACCGCCGCGACTTGCCTGACCGCCGTTTTAATGCTCACAGCCTGCGGCAGCATCGCCGAGCGGCTGAACAGGGTGGGCAAAGAGCCCGAGCTGAGCGCGATCGAGAATCCCTATAGCCAGCCGGGATACAGGCCCGTGGCCTTGCCGATGCCTCCCCAGGTCGCCCTGAACTCGCAACCTAATTCTCTGTGGCAGCCCAGTCGCCAGACCTTTTTCAAGGATCAGCGCGCCAATAAAATCGGTGATATCTTGACAATTATGATTTCCATTGCGGATACGGCGGACATGAAGAACACGACGGCACGCAGCCGCGCCGGTACGGAAGACGCCGGGCTGCCGAATTTTCTGGGCATTGCTGAATCGCAGTTGGGCAAGGTGTTGCCTGAATCTGTGAACCCTGCAAAATTGGTGGGCGGCAGTTCCAAGTCAACGTCCACCGGAGATGGCTCTGTTTTGCGCCACGAAACAATTAATTTGAAACTGGCTGCCATGGTGACGCAGGTGCTCCCCAATGGCAACTTTGTCATCCAGGGCCGTCAACAGGTGCGGGTCAATGCTGAATTGCGTGACTTGCAGCTGCAGGGCGTGATCCGTCCTGAAGACATTCAAAACAACAACTCGATTTCTTACGAAAAAATTGCTGAGGCTCGCATCACGTACGGCGGTAAAGGCGCGGTCTCTGATCTGCAGCAACCGCGTTACGGCCAACAAATCTTTGATGCGATCTTCCCCTTCTAATTCTACTGGATGAAAGGCCACTTGTTCTGCCTTTTATCTTCTGCTGATAACTATTCTGTCCACCACCACCCACCCCACCTACTTGAAAGGGCCGGTCTTAAAAAACCGGCCCTCTTTTTTTGTTTAAGCTTGACCACTCCGTCCACCCGCCCTTGAATTTTGGCGCCTGACCGGAATTATAATTATAACTATCTGATTTTACGTGATAAAATACATTTTATAATTATTTTACAGAAATATTATTGACATTACATAATAATTATGTGATACTCTGCCTATGTCATTATTAGTGGTTGATAATGACGTTAACAGAATGAAGGGAAATTTATCATGTCACGTCCTTTAGACGGTGGTTATATTCCAATGTCCCGAAACATGGAAGCAGTTCTTGTTCAAATTTTGAAAGATTCATTCAATCAGAATGGGACAAAAATAGGTGATGATGCCATTTTGTCTGCAGCCAGAGATATCGTTCAATCCAAACAGGTCTCTTTGGCTCCGCTACGGGAACGACCACTCTACAAGTATTAATTAGGTTTGGGGCTGGTTAAATAACCTCCGTTGTCTTATACCAGTTCCTAAAGAAATGTCCCCCGGAGATGTGATCCCCGAGGGAAATGTGACAGAGCCTATCCGCCCCAGCCTGGAGATGGTGGGTCTTTAGGAGGGGTCGGTGTGGTTTTTCTGGTTTTCCAAGCATTCCTCAGAGTGTTGTTCTGCCCCCGTAAACGGGGACGGGTACTATATGACATAATAACGTAACAATATTATTAATAACAACAGCTTCAAATATTAAAGAAACCCCCTTATATTGCTGTGCTGAGGATTCCCTGAATGTGGAGGCAAGGCAATGACCGGAGCAGTACGCGCAATGGATAATACAAGATCCGAAAAACTGGCTTTTGAAAATGACCACTGGTTGTGGGAGAAGCATTACCCGGAAGGGCTGAGCTGGTACGCGCCGATTTTGAGGAAGCCGCTGTTTCATGTTTTGGATCAGGCGCTGGAAAAATATCCTGACAATGATCTTTGTGATTTTCAGGGCCGGGCCTTCACCTATCGGGAAATGGGCCGGTATGTGGACAGGATCGCGGAAGGCTTGCAGAAGCTGGGCGTCAAAAAGGGCATCAAGGTCGGCATTTTCCTTCCCAACACGCCTTATTCCATCATGTTCTTTTACGGCATCCTGAAAGCGGGCGCCACAGTTGTGAACTACAATCCGCTCTACGTCGAGCGTGAGCTGAGCGGCCAGATCGAAGATAGTGAAACCGACATCATGGTCACGGCCGATCTGCAGTTCCTGATCGACAAGATGGAGCGGATGCTGGTGACGACGCGCCTGAAAAAGGTTGTCGTGTGCCCTATCGCGGAGGTATTGCCCTTTGCGAAAAAGCTGCTGTATCCCATCGTCAAGGCGCGCGACATCGCCAAGGTGCCGGCGAATGAGCGCTATATCTGGCTGAAAGACCTGACGGATAATCATGGCAAGCCAGAACCGGTTGTTGTGGATGCCGACAATGATATTGCCGTGCTGCAATATACCGGTGGCACCACCGGGACGCCCAAAGGCGCGATGCTGACGCATGGCAGTATTTATGCCAACGTGCAGCAGACCACGTACTGGGTCAACAGTATTGAGCCTGGCAAAGACACGATTATCGGCGTGCTGCCTTTCTTCCATGTTTTCGCCATGACGATCGTGATGAATTGCTCGATCTGGGCAGGCATGAAGATTATTATACATCCCAAATTCGTTCTCAACGATGTGTTGAAGTCCATTCGGAAACATCGCCCGACTTTTTTTCCGGCGGTGCCGGCGATCTTTAACGCGATTGCCACCTTGCCGAATGTCCGGAAGGAAGATTTTGCCCGCCTGAAGTTTTGCATGTCCGGTGGCGCGCCGTTGCCGGGAGATGTGCAGAGATTGTTTGAAGAGAAAACCGGTTGTCGCCATTTCGGCGAAGGTTATGGGCTGACGGAAACGTCGCCGGTCGCGACATTCAACCCGGCCAAGGGCAAAATCAAGAACGGATCGGTGGGTTTGCCCATACCCGGAACTATTGTTGAAATTATCAACCGTGATGACGGGGTGTCGGTCCTGCCGGTTGGTGAAAAAGGCGAGGTCTGTATTTCCGGGCCGCAGGTCATGAAAGGCTATTTCAACAAGCCGGAGGAGACCAGCGCAGTGCTGCGTCATGGCCGTCTGCACACGGGTGATGTCGGCTATTTGGACGACGAGGGTTATTTGTTCCTGGTCGACCGGATCAAGGACATGATCATCGTCCGCGGTTATAAGGTTTATCCGCGCTTTGTTGAAGAGGCGATTTACAAACACCCCTCGGTAG
>JACQAA010000173.1 GCA_016195185.1 Pseudomonadota bacterium
CATCCCGGTGGCGCCGATATCGAGTGTCAATGACATGTTGTGTCTTCCTTTCGATTGTTTAATTAAACCCTAGTCAGATGCTGTATCATGGAACGTGCCAGATCGTGGTCGTTGTTCTGTATGTTTTGCGTCGATTGATACATACGGAGAATTTCAATCATTCTGTTCATTTCCAGGATGGGCTGGACATTGGAGTTTTCCAGCATGCTCTGCTCAACCTTGGGCTTCGCCACCGGCACTGCCGGCATGGTCGCCGCGAACAGGTTCTTGCCCACCGCCACAACGCTTTGCGGCGAGGCAAAGGACACCACTTTCAGTTTTCCGACGCTGCCCTTTTCGGTAGTCACCGTGCCATCCTCCAGAACCTTGATCTGCGCTGCACCCGACTGGATGGTCAGCGGATTTCCTGAATCGCTCAGCACTGGATGTCCCGTTTGAGTAACAATCTGCCCCTTGTTGTTCAGGGAGAAGGAACCATCACGCGTATAGCGGACACCATCTGCCGCTTGTACGGAAAAATATCCATCCCCCTGAAGTGCAAAATCCAGCTTGTTAGATGTCTGCGTCAAAATGCCCTGACCAAAGTCGTTGTAAGCGCCCATGCTTTTGACCTGCGATATGGCTTCGCCGCCGCCCGGGGATTTTTTGAGATACTCGCTGAACTGAATATTCTGCGCCTTAAAACCGGGCGTGTTCATATTCGCCATATTGTTCGCGGTGACTTCCATGAGGTTACGTAACGCCTCTTGCCGCGATAGACTCACATAGGAAAGATTGTCCATAAGCTCACCACCTCACAATATTCTGTTTCTGGGACACTCGCCTGTTTTATTTTTAGTGCAGGTCGAATGCCACTAACCCGTTATGAGACGATGCAGAAATCGTGCCACTCCACAATTATTGTTTAATTTCAATGAGTTATTAATGATCGTCTTTCAAGTGCTTTGTGCTGAGAAGTATTGGCAGCAAATAAAAAATGACAGAGAGGGAAATTTTTGCCTTGCTTTATCCTCACAATTAAAATGACAGCCTTTATAAAGCATGGCACGATACATGCAGGGGATGCGATGAGTGTTATAGGCGAGCATATTCACATGAATCAGCTTGTCGTAATTGTGGGGAGCCATGGCCGACGATAAAAAAGCCAAAAAAGACGACAAACCAAAGGATGAAAAACCAAAGGACGACAAACCCGCCAAAGGTACGAAAGAGGTAGAGCAAAAAGGTACCGGAGGGGAGTCCACCGATGGCGCTGCCGCTGCAGAAGGCGCAGAACAGCAGCATAGCGGCTTTACACCCAAGAAAATTGTCCTGTTTGTGGTCCTGCCTTTGCTGCTCATCGTGGGCGGCGGCACTGGTGCTTACTTCATGGGATTTTTGGACAAAATTCTCCCGCACAAGGCACCAAATTGCGAGAACATCAAGGAAGGCGATAAAGGGTTTGCCGAATGCGCGACGATGCAGGATGCCACCGCCGCCAACCATCCCGGCGCCTTCCTGAATATACCTGACATGATTGTCAACCTGAACAGCGCCAATAGCAAGCAGCCGCGATTCCTGAAGGTGTCTCTCAAGCTCGAGATAGAAAATCCGGAGGATGAGAAAAAACTCGAGCCACTTCTACCCCGCGTGGTGGATCAGTTTCAGATGTATTTGCGGGAACTGCGCATTGAGGATTTGCGCGGGACCTCGGGCATTTACCGCATGAAAATCGAACTGCTGAGCCGCGTCCGCGCTGCGGTTCCCAATATTAAAATACGTGATGTTCTCTTTCAGGAGATCTTGGTGCAATGAGTGACGTAGAAAACAAGCCACAGGCTGCAGAAGCAACAAAAACGGCACCTAAAGCAGGGACCACAGCTGGCGGCGGCGACGGACGCATCCTCGACCAGACCGAGATTGACAGCCTGCTCGGTTTTGACGGTGACGACGGCAAAGGGTCCCGCACCGGGATCATGGAGCTGATCAACAGCGCTCTTGTCAATTACGAGCGCTTGCCGATGCTGGACATTGTCTTTGACCGGCTGGTGCGGCTGCTGTCGACTTCCCTGCGCAACCTCACCTCGGATAACGTGGAAATCAGCCTTGATCACATTTCCTCCGTCCGTTTCGGCGACTATCTGAATTCTATCCCTCTCCCCGCCATGCTCAGCATCTTCACCGCTGAAGAGTGGGACGACCATGGGCTGATGGTCATCGACAGCGCCCTGATCTATGCCATCGTCGACGTCTTGCTGGGGGGGCGCCGCGGCTCCTCCGCGCTGCGGGTTGAAGGCCGTCCCTACACCACCATCGAAACCAAACTGATCGAACGCATGGTGCATGTTATCCTGAACGACATGTCCTCCGCCTTTGATCCGATCTCGCCCGTCAGCTTCCGCCTCGACCGCATTGAAACCAACCCGCGCTTCGCAACCATCACACAGAGCGGCAACGCCGGCGTGCTCGTGCGCCTGCGCATTGACATGGGTGACCGCTCCGGCCGCGTTGAGATCATGATCCCCTACGCCACCCTGGAGCCGATCCGCCACCTCCTGCAACAGATGTTCATGGGGGAAAAGTTTGGCCGCGACGCCATCTGGGAACCGCACCTGACCAGCGAGCTGTACCTGACCGATGTCCATCTCTCCGCCATTCTCGGGGAAACGACCGTATCGCTGAATGACCTGATCAACTGGCAGCCCGGTTCTGTCGTCATGCTGAACACGCGCCCGCGAGATCTCATTGAAATGCGGGTGGGAAACACGGCCATGTTCATGGCCAAAATCGGCCAGAAGCAGGATCAGATCGCCGTCAGCATCGAAGAGTATATCGAGCCCGTCCCGGTCGAGGAGACATAGATGAGCCCTATCGTCACCCTCTTATCTGATATTGTCATCGTAATTGCGCTGAGCGTGACAGTATTTTATTGCCTTCGCCTCTCAAAACAATTCAACCATATGCAGGCCAACCGCAAGGCGTTTGAAGCACTGATCCAGAGTTTGAATATCGCCACAGCGCGCGCTGAGGCCGTGATCCGCTCCCTCAAGGAAGCCGCGCTCGATAGCGGGGACATGATCCAGGAAAAGATTGGCCGCGCGCGCGCATTATCCGATGAACTGGAAATCATGATCCAAGCCGGCGACAGCCTGGCCAATCGTTTGCAGCTTCTCGCTGAGAAAGGCCGAAAATCCACCGCTGCCGAAGCTCCGTCAGGCATCAGCGAACCGAGCGGGGCGGAACCGCAACCTAAAACCCGGGTTGAAAAAGAGTTGCTGGAAGCCCTTCGGGAAAAACAACCATGATGAAAAAGATCAACATATTCACCTGCATGATGATCATCGCCGCTTTTGCCGTGGCGCTGCGCCTGTTTGACATGTCCAATTTTTCAACACCGGCTTCCGTCGCCCAGAGCACCTTGGCCCCGCAGAAGTTTACACAGATTAATGAACAACCACCAGCAGCGCCGCTCACCGCGCCATCTCCCGCACCCGAACAAAAAGACGCCAAAGATGTGCCCAATCCGGATAAAAGCGCAACAACAGCCTCCACTGCGCCGGCCGCGACAGCGGACCAAAGCGTGCCGCCGCCTGCCTCACCCATGTACGGGGAACACGCTTACAGCGCCGCCGAACTCGACGTGTTGCAGTCACTGTCCAAGCGTCGGGATGAACTGGACAAACGCGAACAGCAAATGGGCCAGCATGAAGCACTGCTGAAGGTCGCCGAGGGCGAAGTGGACCGGAAAATTGCCGAGCTCAACAAAATCAAGAAAGAACTGGTAGACCTCCTTAATAAACAGCAGACCATTCAGGATGAACGCATCAACAGCCTGGTTAAAATTTACGAGAGCATGAAACCAAAGGAAGCGGCGCGTATTTTCGACACGCTCGAAATGGACGTTCTGCTCTCCGTTATCGGCAAGATGAAGGAAAACAAAAGCTCACCCATTCTGGCCAATATGGACCCAGAGAAGGCCAGAAGCGTGACCATCAAATTGTCCGAACAGCATAAGCTGCCGGATCTCCCGCCGGATGCCAAGAAGGCCAAGCCCCCTGCTACAACCCCTGCTGCTCCTGGTGCTACAACAACGCCAATACCGGCCCCAACGACTGCACCGGACGCCGCGCCCGCAGCCGCCCATCCATAATTTCCTGGGTGCTGTTTCAGAGGCTGAATTTTTCGCCGAGATAGACGCGGCGGACATCCTTGTGGGCCACGATGTCAGAAGGTTTGCCTTCCATGAGCACTTGCCCGCCATGCAGAATATAGGCGCGGTCCACAATATCCAGCGTATCCCGTACGTTGTGATCGGTAATCAACACCCCGATATTGCGGGTCTTTAAGTGCCGCACCAAGTCACGGATCTCACCAACGGCAATCGGGTCAATACCCGCCAGCGGCTCATCAAGCAAAATAAAATGCGGATGTGTTGCCAGTGCCCGCGCAATCTCCACACGACGTCTCTCCCCGCCCGACAGCGCAATCGCTGGCGTAAAGCGCAAATGACTGATGGAAAACTCGGCCAGCAGCTCCTCCAGCATGTGCTCCCGTCGCTGTGGATCTTCTTCAACCACCTGCAGAACAGCGCGAATATTATCTTCCACATTCAGCCCCCGGAAAATCGAGGACTCCTGTGGCAGATAGCTGATACCCATGCGGGCACGACGATACATTGGCAGACCGGTGATGTCCCGGCCATCGAGCGAGATGGTGCCGCTGTCAGCATCAATTAAACCCGTGACAACGTAAAAGCAGGTTGTTTTGCCGGCACCATTGGGACCCAGTAACCCCACCGCTTCGCCGCGCTTGACGGTGAGCGATACATCCCGCAACACCGGGCGACGCCTGTAGCGCTTGACCAAGTGCTCCACCGCCAATCCCTGCGGATTAGAGACAAGACGCGGCTCGGAAATTTTTGTTTCAGTTGTCAAACTTCAGTGACTTCCTGTCTCTCGTTTCAGGGCCTTCGGGTAAAAGACACCTTTGACGCGGCCCTCAGTCTCGGCATTGCCACTCCCTAACAATTGGCTGATTCCAGTCGCCATGTCAATATTGGCCCGGGTGCCTTCCAACCAATTTTCCCCTTGACGTATCCTGACTTTTCCGGTCAGGACTGCCTTTTGAGTCGGGATATCATAAACGCCGGCATCGCCGGTGACGGTCTCTTTTGCGGTTTTAATTGTCACGTTACCAGTCGCCGTCACTTTACTGATCTTCATCTGGTCGCCATCCTGTTTGCTGAAAAAGGCATCCAGCCGGTCTGCAGTCAGTATATCATCATCATGACTGGCCGTGGCATTACCACGTGCAACCAGACGGTTTTCAGCACCAAAAAATTCGATCTTGTCACGAGCCGTCAAGGTATCAGCATCTGTAGTAATCCGCAGGTTCTTTCCGGTCAGCATGGCATTGCCGGTTTTAACGTTATAGGTCGCATTGTCGCCATAGGCCGTGTAGGGCGGAGACTGAATGATGATACGACCTTGCGCTTCCAAGGTCGAGATATTAGTCATGCCATTCTCGTCGTTGTAGCGCGCTGTCAAAACATCACTCTGCAGGCGCATGGCGCCCTGTACGACAAGGACTTTTTCGCGGGCGGTGTAGGTTCTCTCAACACGGTTCCACTCCAGCGACTTGGCGGCGGAGATTTCAACCGGCTGAAGCGCGCTGTCAGCCCAGGCCACCCCGCTCAGAAAAACCCCCGCCACCATAAGAAATATCTTGATCATCCGTGGCCTTTCCGTGACACCGTCAGATGAAAGACGGTCAGGGTGGCTGGGCCGCCAAAGATAATCAAATCCCCTTGATCCTTCACCACCATATTGCTCGCCTCAATCATCCCCATTGGTCCTTGTGCCAGAATGGGAAGAGCCGTTGCCGCTGTTTTCTGCTTCAAATTAATCTCGAGATCATGCAGGGAAATTTGATAACCACTGTCATGAAACACCGTCACCTCCTTGGTCAGATGCAAAATCTCGGCCTTATGGTCAAAAAAGCCGGCGGCGGCCTTCACCGCAACCCAGGTTCTATCCCGCAGAAGAATATCCGCCAGAGGATTATCAAACAAAACGGTATCGGGAGAGTCCATGGCGCGGACCGCCTTGTCGGCTGTCACGGTATAAGGGCGGCCCTGATCATCGACGCCTTCATATTTTGGCTGCACCAGCTCAATTTGCCCCGGCGTCGTCTTTTCTTCACTGGGCAGGGCGGTAATCTTCTGCTGCGGTCCCTCCGTCAGCCGGGCAACAAGAATGCCGATAATGACCAGAGCGACCAACGGCAGGAGCAGCTTCAAAACCCGGACAAAAACAGAATATCCCCGCCCGAAGGCATGGAGCCGCCGCGGGGCATAGGTCTCAAAACGACTGGAACGACCGGTTCCGATCACGCAAAACCCGCACGGAGGCAGTCGTGGATATGCAGCAGGCCCACCGGCTTTCCGGCGCTATCCACCACCAGAAGAGAGGTGATCTTGCGAAAGGTGTTCTTGAGATCATTCATAATCGCCATAGCTTCAGCAACCAACGTATCTGTCGCAACCGTTTTTGGAGTTCGCGACATGATGTCCTTGGCGGTTTTCGTCATGATATCCGCGCTCAGTTTTCGCCGGATATCTCCATCGGTAATAATCCCGCTCAGCACCCCCTGATCATTGATCAGGGCAATACAGCCAAAGCCTTTGGCATTGATGATTTTGATCGCGTCCGGCAAGGAAACATTCTCAGAAGCTACCGGCAATTGCTCGCCCTGATGCATGATCTCCGACACTGTCATCAGCTGCTGGCCAAGTTTGCCGCCGGGGTGATAGATCTTGAAGTCTTTGGCCGTGAAGCCCTTCTTTTCCAGC
>JACQAA010000176.1 GCA_016195185.1 Pseudomonadota bacterium
GATGCAGAGCCTCATAGCCCTGTGATTTTTTTAGCAGCCGCTGCATGTGAATATCCACATCGTTTTCCGGCGCAACAAGGCAGACCGGACTATCTACCAGCCGCTCCGAGAGACAAACATCCTTGACCTCACCGGAAAGTATCTCCTTCAGGCGGGCCAGAAGTTTTTCCGTGAGATCGACGTTATTCTCCGGTTTCTTTTCTTCTTTATTTTTATCGATTACAATTTTTGACAGCTCAGTTGAGCCGCGGGTGACCGATTTAAATTTCTTGCCACCGAAATCAGCCTGCATCGGCACCCAGAATTCATCGATAGTGTCCGTCATAAATAACACCTCAATATCCTTTGCACGGAAGGCTTCCAGCTGCGGACTGTTTTTTGCCGCCTGTAGATCTCCGGCTGAAAGATAATAAATATTCTCCTGCCCAGGTTTCATACGGCTAACATAGTCCTCCAAAGAGACCAGCTCTTCCCCCTTGGTAGAATAAAAGCGCACGACCTTGCATAACGCCTCGCGGTATTGATGCGCGTCATAGAGCCCCTCCTTCACCACCGGACCGAAGAGCGCCCAGAACTGTTCAAATTCTTTTGGCTCCTTTTCGGCTTTCTCCTGTAACTCGCTCAGAACCTTGCGCGTGATGGCGGTGCTCATCTTGGAGATCACCGGATTATTTTGTAGCATCTCGCGGCTGATGTTGAGCGGCAGATCTTCACTGTCAACGACGCCTTTCAAAAAACGCAGAAACGGTGGGATGAGCCCTTCTATTCCATCTGTAATGAATACACGCTTGACATAGAGCTTGACGCCGTGGTGCCGGCGCGGATCATAGAGATCAAACGGCTTCATGCCGGGGATGAACAGCAAATTGTTATACTCACAGGCGCCTTCAGCGCGCCAGTGCATCGTCAGCCACGGCTGATCCATCGCCATCGCCCCGGATACGTGATGATAGAACTCCTTATACTGCTCTGGCGTAATGTCGGATTTCGGCCGCATCCAGAGAGCCGAAGCCTTGTTCACCACCACTCCGTTCAACACGATCGGGAAGCCGATATGATCCGAATATTTTTTGATCACCTGCTTCAGACGCTCTTCCAGAAGGTACTCGCTCCCCTCCTCCTTCAGGTGCAATGTGATCTCCGTACCACGGCGGTCTTTCAGATGGTCGTCAACCGTGTAGCTGCCCTTACCATCCGACACCCACTGCCAGGCAGTTTTTTCCCCCGCCCTGCGGCTCAACACCGTGACTTTGTCAGCAACCATAAATGCCGAATAAAACCCGACGCCAAACTGGCCGATCAGGTTCATGTCCTTTTTACCGCCGTCGAGCTTGCTGACCATTTCGCGTGTACCGGAATGGGCGATAGTGCCAAGATTTTTAATCAGCTCATCCTTCGTCATGCCGATACCGTTATCACTGACAGTGAGAGTGCGCGCACCGCTATCAAATGAAAGGCTGATCTTCAGATCGCTGTCTCCGGCCAATAACTCCGGCTTGGCAATCGCCTCATAGCGCAGACGGTCGCAGGCATCCGACGCATTGGAAATCAATTCACGAAGAAAGATTTCCTTCTCGCTATACAGTGCGTTGGCGACAATATCCAGCAATCGGCTGACTTCTGCCTGAAATTCACGTTGTTCGGCCATAAAACATTACTCCTGTAAAAATAAAACGATAAATTAATCTATTCCAAATCAATAGAATTTCAAGGATTCAGGCGGCACAGTGTCCATCCTGTCCCTTCCCGCGTAAACAAAAAGCGGTCATGCAGGCGCCCCTCACCCTGCTGCCAAAATTCTATTTTTTCCGGAACGAGACAATAGCCCGCCCACTGCGGCGGACGGGGAATTTCCTGTCCGGCAAATTTCTTCTCGTATTCCGCAACACGCGCTTCAAGTTCCTGTCGGCTCTTTAACGGCTGAGATTGCCGGCTGGCCCAGGCACCCAAGCGGCTCAAATAATGACGGGTTTTGAAGTAGGCATCAACGACTGGTGCGGGAAGCGTTGCGACACCCCCCTCCACCCTCACCTGACGCAACTGCGACTTCCAGTGAATACACAGAGCCGCCCTCGGGTTGGACAGCAGCTCGCACCCCTTTTTGCTTTCCATATTGGAATAAAAATAAAATCCCTTTTGATCCACCTTTTTAAGCAGCACCATACGCACGGAGGGCTGGCCATTCTCACCAACTGTCGCCAAAGCTGCAGCATCTGGATCATTCGGCTCTGTTGTAGAGGCGCTTTCCAGCCACTCACAAAACAATTCGATGGGATCCTGCGAAGGGCTTATTTCCATGACTCACCTGAAATATTGCAAAAAATTATATCCAAGTTGGTATTGCAGCGAGGAAAACTTATGCTAGATATATACGGTAGAATTCAACGTCTATATCACGACATATACACATGAAGGAAGGCAAGAACTCATGAAAAAGACAATTTTGGCTCTAACTCTGGTCTCCACTCTGGCACTCGGCGCTTGTGCGCAAAATGGTGAGAACAACCCATGGGGAATGGGCACCAAGCAAACGATAGGTACCGGCGCCGGCGCCATTGTCGGCGGCTTTCTCGGTTCCAAAGTCGGTCATGGCAGCGGGCAACTCTGGGCAACCGGGGCGGGCGCTCTTCTCGGTGCCCTTGCCGGCAGCTCAGTCGGCCAGTCACTGGATCAGGCCGACAGGATGTACCACCAGCAAGCAGCCGAAAAGGCTTATTCCGCTCCGCTCAACGAGCCGATCACCTGGAATAATCCCGAATCCGGCCACAGCGGAACAATCACGCCGGTCCGTGAAGGCAAAAACACTGCCGGCAACGTATGTCGGCAATTCAAGCAAGCTATCATGATCGATGGCCAGGCCCAGACCGCCACGGGGACAGCCTGCCAGAACAACGACGGCTCCTGGACGGTTCAGAACTAATTCTGTACTAGGTCGATATTTTATAGCTGATTCAAAAATCATCCATACACTCTGATGATCTGATCGATCGGCATGTCAGCGTTGTACTTACGCTGACGCTTGAGGGTACCGAAGGCTTTTTCAATAGGCATAAGATCCGGCGAGTATGGCGGCAGGAATAGCAAATTGCATTTAGCGTTTTCGATGATCTCCTTTGTTATTGTAGATTTGTGGAACGTGGCGTTATCGAGAACGACGACCGCTCCCGGATCGAGCTTGGGAACAAGCATCTGCTCCAGCCACAAGTTGAAGGTGTCTGTATCGCATGTGCCCTCGAACAAGAATGGCGCCATCAGTTTCTTGCCGACCAATCCTGCAATCAGGCTGGTGCGCGGGCGGCGGTTACCGGAGCGGAAGCCATGCACACGCCGGCCGCGCGAAGCGTACCCATAGTCTCTTTGCGTCGTGCGTTCAAAGCCGGATTCATCGACGTAAACAAACATGCGGCCTTGCTGCGATAGTTTGTAGTGATGTTTGAGATAGCGCCGCCGAACGTTTTCATAGTTCAGGGATTCTTTATACCGCCACGCTTTTTTTACGGCTCAATCTCATTTGGTGCATTGCGTAATGGATTGTCCCGGGGACCACGCCAAATTCTTTTGCCCATTCAGTGATCATCTTCTCCGGCTGCTTGTCAACGCCCGCACGCAACGACACCCAATCCAGTTTATAAGCTTTCTTGGGGCCAGGTTTTTGCGATGAAAGATTATCTCCAAGTGCAAGCCACTCATAAATCGTCGGGCGGCTGACTCCAAACTGTCGTGCCGCTTCTGCCTTGCTCTTACCTTGCCGGACGTATTTTACGACCCTCCGGCGCAGGTCTTCACTGTACTGCATACCTACAGTGTATCATCTGCTAGTTTAAAGTGTAAGAGTAATTTTTGATTTAGCTATACAACACTCCCTCGATGGCCCGCGCCGTCGAGGGAGTAGTTTATGCGGGGTTGAATCCGTACTTATCAGGATTTGCCACAAACATGGCGCATAGATCCAAAGTAGTGCTGCCCTTGTTCTTCGCATTCGCAAGCAAGGCGATGAAATCGTCGTACGGCATGTCCAGATTCGCCTTCCCCGTGCCAAATGGATCTCTTACAGCAGCATTAAAGTGAATAGCTACAGCGCTCCCTGACTTGGTTCGATTTGTTACCAGGGGCTCATAAGAGGAGACAGCTGCTGCGGAAAAGCTACAGTTGATTACTTCGTTTGTACCTGGTTTACGCAGGATGGCGTTGATCATTAAACTGGCGCTTTGATTAAACTCGCCACTCAGCTTCACCTCATCAGTCAAAGCCGGCACCAGAGCG
This sequence comes from Pseudomonadota bacterium, assembly GCA_016195185.1. GTDB lineage: Bacteria > Pseudomonadota > Alphaproteobacteria > Micavibrionales > UBA2020 > PALSA-926. The sequence goes on from JACQAA010000176.1 coordinate 4,264, forward strand.
TCCTTGACGACCAGACCAGTGACAGGGGTTAAATCAAGGCACTGCCCTGCTGAAAGATCAGGGTCGTAAATCATTTCCCTCAACTTTTGAAACGGGTGTGCAACCGGGATGGTCAGGTTACTTTTTAAGACCAGGGCAGAAACTGCATCGTTCACTTGCATGACGTGGTCAATGACGCTCGCTTTAAAAGAAACCCGATGAAACACATTGGAGTTATTCTTTTCAGGTACCAGAGCATCGATCAATACCTCTGATGGATCATGGGAAACAAAGTGCAGAGTTTTGCCGTCTTGATTTTTCATTATGCCAATTTAGGGCGAATATTAAATTATGTCAATATTAAATAAGATTATATAATTCAGCTGGTTAATCAGGCCAACGATGATGAATCCATAACCATTGTTCAGGTCGCTCACGAATCCAGTCTTCAAGCTGGCGATTGATGGTAGTGAGTATCTGCCGGATGTCTGCCTCTTTGTCACCAGAACGAGAAATATCCAACGCTGGATAAATGGTGAGCCTGAACCGACAGCCGCCCAGACGCTCAACCCGCCCCGGATACACAGGACAATCAAACCATAGTGCAAAACTGGCGATAGCGGTTGCAGTCATGGCGTTACGGCCAAAAAAGGGAATGGACATGCCTTCATTCAGCTTCTGATCCATTAAAATAACGAGGGCTTTATTATTTTTTAGCAGTGCCAGCATTTCCCGTGCCCCGCTGGCGCCTTTCGCAATCAAACCCGCAGTGACACTGCGACGCGCGTAGTGCAATAAACCATCCACCCACATATTATTGGGCCGACGGTAGACGGAGTATGTATCCAGGCCCATTTTTCTAGCTGTAACCGGACCCACTTCCCAATTGGCAAGGTGCGCACTAAAAAAAATGGCAGGCTTGCCGCTGTCACGCACCTCCGCCAGATGTTCCGCCCCCACCACTTCCATACACTGCCATATGCGCGGCAAATGAGCATATTCGGCCACCACCCGCCCCAGATTATCCCACATGCCTACTACAATTTTCTCTCTCTCCGCCTCCTGCTTATCAGGAAAAGTCAGGGCAAGATTGCGGCGTGCAACGGTAGATGACGGCAGATGAGGACCAATAAGACGGCACACCGCACCACCGCACGTAGAAGCCGTTTCCATCGGAAGAACGCGAAAGAATAAATAGAGGATATAAACCGGGACCGCTTCTAATGCATAACGCAGCCGCCGCAGAAAAGGCCCTTGAGTACCTGTCATGTCATTCTTTTCTGTAGAGCCTGCTCGATCAGCGGCACAATCTCAGACGGGTTTTGCCAAACCAGATGGACGGAAAATTTTTGGATTTTCTGACGCACACCATCAGGAATCCGCACATAGTCTTTTGCGGTAGTTAGCAGCACATCCCCCGCTGCATCCGCCGCCGCCATAAATTCCTTTAAATCCTCGTCATCGTAAGGGAAATGATCAGGAAATTCCTTCCACCCCTCCACAACGGCGCCGGCAGCCTCCAATGTTTCCCTGAATTTTTGTGGCCGGCCAATACCGGCAAAAGCAAATACTTTTTTGCCCTCCACATCAGGATTGTTGCCATCTGCCACCAACGCCGCATGAAGGATGGGCACAGTCATGAGGCGCCGGATATAATCAGCCGCCCCCGTCTTATCTTCCCCGATAACAACCACAGCATCCGCACGGCTGAGTCCGAATTTCAGCCCTTCGCGCAAAGGCCCGGCAGGCATCACCTGTTTATTCCCCAACCCGACAATGCCGTCGATCACCAGAAAAGAGAAGTCTTTGTAGATGACGGAATTTTGAAAACCGTCATCCATGATGATGATATTCGCACCGCTGTCCATGGCTTCCTGCGCGCCCAAAGGACGATTGGCGGAAACCCATGTCGGCGCTTTGTCGACCAACAGCAGAGCTTCGTCCCCAACATCGTAGGTGGTATCACGTCCGGGACTGACCTGCAGCGGGCCGCTCTCTTTTCCGCCATAACCGCGGGTCAGCAGATGCGGATTGTAGCCCTTCTCCAGCAACAGCTCAGCCAGCGACAAAACAACGGGGGTCTTGCCAGCGCCGCCCGCGACAAGATTGCCGACACAAATGACCGGCTTCGACATCGGCACCGGGAAATACAGATCAAATTTCTTGCGCACCAACCACCCATAAGCCCAGCCAAGCGGCATCAGTGCCACCTTGAGCAGCACCTCGCTTATTGTTTTCTGCTGGTACCAGAAGGAGGGCGTGGCAATCATGCAGCCCTCGCTTTTATCTGGCTCATGAATGGCGCTATGTCGGCGGAGATTTCATCCACAATGTGCGACTGCCGCTCCGTCCAATGTCTGGCGGCGTCCGCCATCGCTGAAAAATGCTGAGGGTCTTGCAGGGCCAGCAACAGAGTGTCTGCCAGCTGTTTTTCATCCACAACACGAAGGGCCGCCCCCCGGCTTTCAAAGTCATCGCAGATGGAAATAAAATTAAACATGTAAGGCCCATAAAAAATCTGACATCCCAGCTGTGCCGGCTCGATGATATTGTGCCCGCCAGTCGGGACAAACGAGCCGCCCATGATACACAATTGTGCCAAACGGTAGAAGAGTCCCATTTCCCCCAATGTATCAGCAATATATAGGTCATCACCTGCCTGCGGGAGCCTGCCCCGCGAACGCAGAGCGGCTTTGAGACCCGCCTTGGCAGCCAGAGCCGCAACCTCCGCACCACGCTGCGGATGGCGCGGAACAATCATGGTCAGCAGCGCTGGAAACAAGCCCCTCAGTTGCTGGTGGATACGGCAGGCTATTTCTTCTTCTCCCGGATGGGTCGCGGCCCACAGAAGGTGCGGCCGTACGCCAATCGCTTTCTGAAGAAGAATAAATTTATCCTGGTCATAGGGCAGGGGTGCCGCCGCATATTTCAAGTTGCCGGAAACTTTAGCTACCACGGCGCCAAGTCGCAAAAGCCTGTCTACCTCAGCCTGATTTTGCCCCAGACACAGTTGAAAGGTTTTCAGCATGGCGCGAATAGCACCCTTCGCCAGATGCCACCGACGGAACGATGCCTCGGACATGCGCGCGTTCAGAAGAATGGCCGGAATATGGCGCTTTTGTATCCCCATCAGGATACTTGGCCAAAACTCGGATTCCGCCCAGATGATCAACTCTGGTCGCCAATACTCAAGAAAATTTTCAGTCCAGTCCGGATGATCAACCGGCATATACTGATGAAAGGCGCGCGGCGGCAACCGCTCCGCCATCAGTTTGGCTGATGTGACCGTACCTGTCGTCACCATCACTTGGATGCTTGGATCATTCGCCAGCAAACATTGGATCAATACCAGCAGCGATTGTGACTCCCCGACGCTCGCCGCATGGAACCAGACCAGCGGTTTGTTTTCACGTGTCCTTGTCGGACGGCCGCGACGTTCCTGAAAACGCACCAGATCTTCCTTGCCCCGCTTCATCCGGCGGCCAAGATAGGCCTCCAGCAAA
>JACQAA010000177.1 GCA_016195185.1 Pseudomonadota bacterium
CCATCTTTTTCTTCCCCGGAAATCGGGATAAGCCGGGACAGGCGTTCAATCGTTTCTTCTATGTCCGGCGATTGCTCTGGCACCAGAAAGGCTCGGAAGTCTTGTCGGTTGATGGCCAGCGGAACGCCAAAACGATCCATGATTTCGCCGCGCTGGGCTGGCAGCAATCTGAGGCTGATGCGGTTTTTATCGGACAGAGTCTGAAACTTTTTCTGTTCAACAATCTGGAGATAGGCCAGACGGGATGCCAGAGTTCCAAACACAAGGATTTTCCCGGCGCCCAAAATCAGCGCACGGCGAGATAGTTCTTTATGTTGCTCCATCTCACGATTCATAGCGTTATTCGCATTTTACGATGTGGGTGAAGAATGGGTCATGAGGGCTTTATGTACCGCGGATAAGGGCCACACGAACAGGGGGAACAAAAGGGTCGAGATCACAACGCTCACCAGCATTGGTTTGGCAGAAAATAACGTAAGATTAAACATGACAAATAGCCCCCACTGCATAAGACCGGCACCCGTGGCGATAGCGGCAAAACCAGCCCAGATCATCAGAAAAGATTGGCCCAGCAAAAATTTTCTCTGGCTGCGAATCAGCCACTGGGCGAGGACAAGGATCAAAGCGTTCATCCCGAAGGGGGCGGCGGACAAGAGGTCCAGCACTAGGCCGATTGCGAATACTGCTGGTGCGGGCAGCAGAGCGGGGCGTAGGATTGTCCAGTAGTAGACCGCCATCAGCATAAAAACAGGGCGTATTTCACCCAGACGTGCAATTTCCAGCGGAGCAGCGCTGAAAACAAACAGGACAAGCAGCATTGCCAAAGCCAGACCCCAGCGCCCGATCATCCGCAGCAAAGACTCATTCCACACGGATGCCATTCTTTAGCAATCCCTCCTTGTACGTGTACCGGGGTTAGAACTTCGCCGCCCTCAATTACAGCTTATTTTTATTGCCATGCTCGCTTGGCGGGGGTGGCGTGATTTCACCATCGGATAGAGCTTGATCTAAATCAGCATTTACAACCTGGACGTAGGTCAGTCGGTTAATATCCGATAATGGCTTAACCCAGACCCCGTCTGCTCCAGAGGAGACAATTGTGCCAATGGGCAAATCTGCCGGTAATTGACCCCCGTCGCCGGATGTAACAATGCGCGCGCCGGTGGTGATGCCACTATCCGTTGGCAATCTTTCCAGCCTCAACAGGTCCTGGTTTTTCCCCGCCAATATGGCCTTTGTACGGGTGTTTTGAATGATCACCGGAATACGTGAGTTTAAGTCCGTGATTAAAAGCACGCGGGATGATCGTTGCCCGACCTCGGTCACGCGGCCAACAAGCCCATGGCCTGACATCACCGCATTGCCCTTTTGTACCTTATCCGCAATACCTATGGGCAACAGCGCGCTCTTGACGAAGGCGCCCCCGGAATCGGAGATGACTCGCGCAGTGACAAAATTGAGTGTTGGATCTGCCTTGACATTGAGTAACTCGCGAAAGCTCTGATTTTCTGCCTGTAGCTTTAGGGCTGCTTCGTACCACTGTTGCAGCCGGATATTTTCTTCCTGTAATTGGATGTTTTCTGCTTTGAGGCTGCGCATCGTGGTCACACTGTCAATTGAATCGACAAAAGAAATGAAAGGTGCCGAGATAACGGTTAGAACTGGTGTTATGGTGTCCATCAGGGCGACACGCAGCCGTTCCACCGGTAGAGAGTTCATACGATGCAGGGCCATCAAGGTAACAGCCAACATCATTAGGATGGCGGGCAGCGCACGCCCGAACAGCGCTGGGGCCATCCCTACCGTCATTGTTTTGAGTGGTAGAGATTTTAAAACATTCTTTTCCGGTCGGTTAGAGGACACGTCATACCCCTGACAATCTATCTTCAACAGCTATTATAGCAGGGAATCTTTAATAAAAACAAAGGGGTATTTTGACAACCACCTGAAAACGCTGGTTAATACCTTGAAATCAGGACTCGCTGCAATGCCTTCATGTTTTCCAGAGCCTGACCGGAACCCAAGGCGACGCAGGACAGCGGATCATCGGCGACTGTCACGGCGAGGCCGGTGGCATAGCGGAGCACATAGTCTAGGTTAGACAGCAGCGAGCCACCACCTGACATGACGATACCACGATCTACGATATCTGCGGCCAGTTCCGGCGCGGTATGTTCAAGCGCGCCCTTGACGGCGTCAATAATAGCCCCCACGGGCTCGGCCAGTGCCTCGGCTATTTGTCTTTCGCTGATCACCAATTCCTTCGGGATGCCGTTCATCAGGTCGCGGCCCTTGATCTCCATCATCCGTCCTTCGCCTTCTTCCGGCGGGCAGGCGGAGCCAATTTCTTTTTTGATCCGCTCGGCGGTGGACTCGCCGATCAACAAATTATGCGTACGGCGAATGTAACTGATGATGGCGTCATCCATTTTGTCGCCGCCGACGCGTACCGAGCGTGAATAGAAAATGCCCCCCAGAGAGATAACCGCGACTTCGGTCGTGCCGCCGCCGATGTCGACAATCATGGATCCCGTTGCTTCTGTCACGGGCAGTCCGGCACCAATGGCGGCTGCCATTGGCTCTTCAATCAAGGCTACGCGCCGGGCACCCGCGCTTTCAGCGGCCTCCTGAATCGCCCGTCGTTCAACGGCCGTAGAGCCGGAGGGTACGCTGATGACCATTTGCGGTGATGCAAAACTGCGACGATTGTGCACCTTGCGAATAAAATGCTTGATCATTTCCTCGGCGACTTCAAAATCGGCGATAACGCCGTCGCGCAATGGACGGATCGCCATGATGTCGCCGGGTGTGCGGCCGAGCATCTGCTTGGCTTCTTCACCGACGCGCAGAACCTGTTTGCGGCCATTGATTATCGTGATAGCGACGACGGAAGGCTCGTTCAGGACAATGCCCTGACCCCGCACATACACCAGCGTATTGGCTGTGCCCAAGTCAATCGCCATATCGGCGGACATTAATCCTAAAATCTTCGCAAACATAAATCCTCTTTCCTGACTATATCAGGAATCGTTGAAAATTTACTGTTTTGCTTTCATGCGCGGATTGTCTTTATTGATAACATAAAAGCGCTTTTTACCCTTGCCGTCACGGCGGCAAACAACTTTGTTGTTTTTATCGCGCGATTTCAGAGATTTGATAGACGAGGTTTTTTTCATGTTCCGGTTTCCAATTTGTTCAGCCGAGTTCCGCAAGCTACTCATTCTTCTCAGAACAGTCAATGTATTCTGCAATTAACGCCATCTTAGCTCGTGTTTATGTTTGTTTTGGGGAGCGGCATATTTTTTCATAATAGGTAAGTTACAACACTGTCATCCGCATTTCTGGTGGCAGTCTGGTATCACAAATGGGTTCAAACAGACTGGTATAGGCAGCCGGAAAGCGAAAATCCCACCACTCCTGTGGCAGTGGTAATAGTTCGCGGCCTGCCTCTTTTGCGGCTTGCATCATCGATTCTTCCAATACCCGGCGGTTATCCATGACGGTAGAACTTAACGCTGTATAGTTACGGGCAGCAGGGTTGTTATTGCGGTCTGGCGTCAGATAATCAAAGGAGGTGCCCATATCAATCTCGTCACCGTTAAGATCAACCAGGACAATATCAACGGCCATTCCGCGTGGATGGCCGCCCTTGCCCGGAGGGGACAACAGCCGCCCCGGCTCCTCCAACCATTGGGGGTGTGCCTTAACAATCTCCGTGTTGCGCATTAATATCTGGGATTCGACTGTTCTGAGACAATCTTTGGCCTCAAAAATCCAGCCTGTTTCTTTGAAGCAGATTTGAGCGGCCTGGAGAATGATTTGTACGAGATCCCGATGCCCCCACATCTTGGCATCAGGTCGGTAGATCGCGGTTTTGAACATGTTGTCGGGGTGTTGTTTTTGCGCATAAACCAGATCGATCTTGAGCGGGTAGTCGGCGGTAAAGTCATCCAGTGCAATCAAATCAGAAGGCGCGATACGTCGTAAATCGTCGTTTGCCATATGCCGCTTTTAACCGCCTGCTACTCTTTCTTGGCTGTGCTACACTCACAAATATAGGGGGTTTCAGTATGGCGATCAATCAGCGTCTTGATTTAAAGCAGG
>JACQAA010000025.1 GCA_016195185.1 Pseudomonadota bacterium
GGGTGTCTGTGAATGGTGGTGAAGGGGTAAGTGGTGGGCGCTGAGAGACTCGAACTCCCGACACCCTCGGTGTAAACGAGGTGCTCTACCAACTGAGCTAAGCGCCCTTCTCAAGGGTAGGGCAAAACCTATTCAATTTTACAACTTCTGTCAAGCAATCAAATACCGCATTCAATTGAGTAATTAATCGTATATATCGCTTTCTGATCCATTCTAATTTCACATTTTTTTATCCTAAATAGAATAAAATAAATAACTATTTTAAAGTAAAACATATAAAGTAAAACATTAGAAATTATGCATAGAAGAATTTAAGTCACCTTCTTTCTAATATCCAGCTCCCCCTTCAACGCCTGCCGGAAAATTTCTGCGTACTCGACAGACGTGAGTGCAATCGGGTTGCCGCCAGCCGATGGATCAGCCAGAGCCATCCCCCCAATATCGTTGATCCGATCGGCCGGAACGCCGATGTCAGCCAAAGTATTCTGAATACCCAGTTGTTTTCTAAAATCCAGTGTCCATGCCAAAACAGGATCAAATCCCCTGCCCGGCAAATTCAGTACACGGGAGAGTATATCCATTTTCTCAGCAATCGCATCACGGTTTCTGACCATGACATAGGGCAGCAAGATAGCATTGAGCAAGCCATGATGCTTGTCGTAGACCGCGCCAAGGGGATGCGCCAGCGCATGAACGCCGCCCAAACCTTTTTGAAATGCCGCTGCACCCATTGAAGCAGCCGCCAGCATATGGGCGCGTGCCTTGATGTCCTGACCATTTTTATAAGCGCGCGGCAAATATTCCGCAACCAGCCGCATGCCTTCGAGGGCAATCCCCTCCGCCATCGGATGATACCCAGGGGCACAAAAGGCTTCAAAGCAATGCACGAAAGCATCAACGCCGGTGGCGGCGGTAATATGCGCCGGCAATCCGGTGGTCAACTCCGGATCAGAGATAACAATCGCCGGCAGCATTTTGGGATGAAAGATGATTTTTTTCTCGTGGGTGGCTTCATTAGTAATCACACTGGCCCGCCCCACTTCCGAACCCGTGCCGGCGGTGGTTGGAACCGCCACGACAGGCGCCATGCCAGATTCCTTGACGCGGAGGAAGTTGTCACCCTCATCAACAAAATCCCACAGCGGCCGGTCCTGCCCTACCATCAGGGCAATCGCTTTCGCTGCATCCACGCCACTGCCGCCGCCAAAAGCAATAATGCCATCATGCTTGCCCGCGCGGTACACCCTGACCCCATCATCAATATTCTTTCCCGTCGGATTGCCTTTAACGCCGCTAAACAAGCCCGTTTTCAACCCCGCCTTGTCGTTGGCGGCCAGTGCTGTTTTAGTGATCGCGTTTTCCCTCAATCCCTCATCAGTAATCAGCAACGGATTTTTCATGCCGAGCTTACGGCACGCTTCGGGTAGTTTTTGAATGGTCCCGGGGCCAAAAAAGACGGTGGTCGGGTAGTTCCACTTTCCGGTGATGGTTTTTGTCATGTGTTGTCCTCTTATTGAATGATTTGCCAGGTGTCTTTGATCCCATCGATCACAAATTGCACGGCCAGACTGGCCAGCAGAATGCCCATGACACGCGCGATCATGGTCATCAGCCCTTGTCCGAGAAGGCGCTTGAGTTCGACCACCAGCAAGAATGCAACCAGTGCAATGACCTGTACACTCAGAAGCGCTGCGATGATGACGAAGGTATCGTTATACGACTTGCTCTGATTGAGGAGAAGTAAAAATGCCGTCAGGCAGCCGGTTTGCGCGGGAATAGGATCCGGTCAGGACACTGAAGACAGCCGCCGTGCCAATCGGGTCTGCAGTGACAAAAAACATGATAAACGCAGGAACAAAAAGAGCGCTGCTCATTCTACCCTTTGGTCTTCAAATGATAACTTTTAGGCCGCGTCAGACTTTCAAAACCAATCACCGACAGGCTTGCGCCGCGGCCGGTATCTTTGACACCCGTCCAGGCGAGCCCCGGATCAAGGTAATCGCAGCGATTCATGAAAACCGTGCCGGTTTCAATCTCCCGCCCAATGGTTTCAGCCGCATTGATATCTTTGGTCCACAGGCAGGCGGTCAACCCATAGGGACTATCATTCATGAGCTTGAGTGCCTCCGCATCCGATTTCACTTTCATGATACCGACAACGGGGCCAAAGCTTTCCTCCATCATAACCGACATGGAGTGATCGACATCGACCAGCACCTGCGGTGCGAGATAAGGGGTTCCTGCTTTGCTGGTCTTAAAATGCTTTTCATCAACCAATGCTTTGGCGCCCTTTTTGACTGCCTCGGCAATTTGCCCCCGCACAAAGTCGGCCGCGGCCGTCCGCACCATGGGTCCCAGATTGGTATCAGGATCGGTCGGATTTCCCAGCCTGTATTTATTGGTCAGATCAACAAACCCTTCAACAAAAGGCCTATAAAGCTTTTCATGAACGTAGATACGCTCAATGCCACAGCAACATTGTCCTGAATTAAAAAACGCCCCATCAACAAGGTTTTCAACTGCATGGGCAAGGTCGGCATCTTCGCGCACATAAGCCGGGTCTTTACCGCCCAGCTCCAACCCCGCCACAATAAATTTGTTGCTGATCGCCTTTTGCACCGCATGGCCGCCCTTGACCGAACCTGTGAAATTTACGTAGTCGACACGCGGATCAGCCATCAATTTTTCGGCATCTTCATGACTAAGGTCAAGGTACTGGAACACACCGCCAGATTGATGGTATATTTCACCCTCTCCTGAAAGCCGCGCAGAATTTCGCCTGGCGTTTGTGAAATCGGCCGTCCAATCTGCCATGTAATTTCCTCGCCGATTTCTTTGGCCTGACTAACCATATGCTCAAGAAATTTCTGGATATACTTTGAGCGTTCGACCAGCGGCACGCTGCGCCACATTTTCTGGGTCTTTTTGGCTGTGGTCAGCGCCGTCTCTATATCCGCCAGTGTGTTCAGCGGCCGCTCCACATAAACCAGCCCATCGACGGGGGAAATGCATTGCAATGTTTGAGCATGCGT
>JACQAA010000182.1 GCA_016195185.1 Pseudomonadota bacterium
CCCCTCGCTTCAGCATCCATGAAATATTTCTTAAACCATGAAAGATGCTATCGCAGTGTTCAAGCACATGGCTCGCAATAACAAAATCCCATTTTTCAACACTCTCATCATTAGGCCTTCTTGAAACCGTATTGATATTAATCAGCAGCTTATCGCCGGAGTAATCTGACGAATCAAAAATTGTGTGGGACGCTATATCAGCATAAACACATTCAGCATTGCCAAACAATGGAGTTGGAGATTTGCCTGCACCTATCTCAACGCCCTGCCCACGCAAATGCTTCATGGACAACCTATCGAGAGTGGAATTCACCTCGGCATATGTCCTGTGCTCCGAGTTTCCGTGCTGAAGGAAATGCCGAAATAATTCTTCGTCAGACCAATTCTGTTCCCGCAAATCTTGATTCAACTGCTTGTACACACTAGGATTGAAATCAGAAAATTCAAATTGAGTCATTTTTTAGTGCCACATTGAGTTTTCCATAAAATTGTCAGATTAGAGAATCCAACAATACCCACTACATGCCTCCCATGGGTGCACTGTATTTGAATGGCATCATGTATCCAGTGATGCTGGACATGATCATCAACAATACCGTCAGCAAAGGCGATATCCAAGGTATAACTCCCCCTAATCAATAATGGCATTCTGAATTTGAAATGTACCTCCGCCTCTTCGCACCGAGCCATCGACAGGCTACATTTTCGGAAATGGAGATCAGAACTCTCTGTAAACAGAAACTGTCCCTGTCTATCTTTTAATATCACGGCAACCGCTGGGCGCTGAATTTGAGATTCCGCCCTGACACGGACTACGAAACAAACATCTTGTTCACCCTCAATATAACTTAACTTGCGCCCGTCAAAATCACAAAATTCGGCGTTCGTAATACGCCCCCCTCTTTCACCAAAAGAATCCCCGTCAGCATTAAAGCCGCATCTGCTCTAGCGGAGACCCGGTACAGTTCCTTTAGATATATCCGACAAATATTGCCAACAGAACCTTTTTGGCATTCATACCGACTCTGCTCATTTTTCAGCAATATGGCTTTATCGCACAAAGCCATTACACTGGCAGTGTCATGACTGACCAAAAGGATCGTGCCTTTCTCACGAAATTCCCGTAAAAATCTCATGCACTTCTGGTTAAAAAAAGTGTCTCCCACAGCCAGTGCTTCGTCAATGATCAAAATATCCGCATTTACATGCGCAATGACCGCAAAAGCCAAGCGCACCACCATGCCGCTGGAGTAAGTCTTGACTGGCTGCTCGATGAATTGGCCAATGTCTGCGAATGCAGCGATATCGTCAAATCGCTTATCCACTTCTTCCTTGCTCAGACCCAGCACGGCGGCATTCATGTAGACGTTTTCACGCCCGGTAAACTCGGGGTTGAAACCTGAACCTAACTCCAACAATGCCGCAATCCGTCCGCTTGTTTCGACCGTACCACTGGTGGGTGTAAGCGTGCCGCAGATGATCTGGAGAAGCGTCGATTTCCCCGACCCGTTGCGACCGATGATGCCGACCGTCTCGCCCTTCTTCACTTCGAAAGAGACATCTTTGAGCGCCCAGAATTCGCGGAAGTATTGCTTGGCGTTCTGCCCGACCAAGCGTTGCAGGCGGGGGGCCACAAACTGTTTGAGGCGGTCGCGCGGTGCATCGTAAAGGTGGTAGCACTTGCTGAGGTTGCTGACGCGGATGGCGATATCGTTAGAGGACATCGGCAAACCCTTTTCTGGTTTTTTGGAACCAGGCGTAGCCTGCCCAGGCCACGGCGGTAGCTGCCAAGGTGTAGATAGCCAATCCAGACCATGCGGGCAGACAGCCCCATATCAACACATCTCGTCCCTGTTCGATAATAAAGGTAAGAGGGTTGGCCATGATCCAGGACCGGAATTTTTCCGGCACTGCGCTCACCGGATAAAAGACAGGGGAGAGAAACATCAAGACGGTGGTGATGATGCCGATGGTTTGGCCAACATCGCGCAGGAATACGCCCAGGGACGCCAGCATCCAGCCAAGTCCAAGGGTGAGGATGACCAACGGCAGCAGCACGAGCGGGGTGAGAATCGCCGTCCAGTACAGGTAGCCATTCAAGAGGGCAAAGGCGGCCAGCAGCACGCCAAGGCTGATGAGGTTGTGGAATAGCGCTGCGCCCACGGCAATGACCGGCAATATCTCCAGGGGGAACACGACTTTCTTGACGTAATTGACGTTGGAAAGAATCAAGCCCGGAGCGCGGTTCAGCACTTCGGCAAACAGGCCGTAGACGATCATGCCGACAAAGAGCACCACAGCGAACTGTGTTTTGCTTTCGTCGCCACCCACTCCCCATCGCGATTTGAAGACCTCGGAGAAGACGAAGGTGTACACGGTCAGCATGAACACGGGGTTGAAGAACGACCAGGCCAAACCCATGGCGGAGCCTTTGTAGCGGCCAACCACTTCACGCTTGGTCATCTGCACGATGAGCTGGCGGTTGCGCCACAGGCTGCGCACGAGTGCCATGGGCGCGATAGGTTGGGATGCGTGTGGGTTCATGCAAATACCTCTAAACCCGGAGCAGGCGATTCATCACTTCAAGACCTCACTCTCAAGGAACTCCCGTAATGCCGGCTTCCATGAACGCATGGCAAATCCCGTTTTATTGAGTTGCGCATTCTTTGACCGATCCTTTGGAGAGGCGTAAAGCTTGTAGATCTTGCTGACATTTTTTACTTCGATCGCGTTCATAACGGTTCTGCCTTTTCAAGAGCCTTGAGGACTTCTCGGCGGAAGGCATCAAAGTCCCGAAGTCTTGTCGTGACCGCTTCGTAAACGATCTGATCATCAACCTCACCGTATTCATGAACCAAAATATTTCTAAATCCCTTCATCTCCTTCAGTGTGTCCTTCAAGGATGATGAAATAATCCCCGCATGTTCCAGTTTCTCAAAAATATCATCCTCCTCAGCCGGCAGGCCCAATCTCAGCCCCGCCACGAAAAGATGACAGACGTCAATCGCCGCCTCCACGGAAATCTGCAGCAGCCTCTCGCAAGCTCTCTTTTTCTGGATCTGGCGGAATTCCTCGAAGCTTTTCGGCGCAATGGCCGCCAATTCTTTCTGATAACCCTCAAGTTCATCGAATTTCGCAAGGATGCGCTCACGATCCAGCATGGGCCACCTGTTTTAAATAAGCATCATAGCGATGCTTAAAATCATCAAAGGCTCGGACGGTGCGGAATGCTGTTTCATAGAGTGCGTCGTCATCCCGGACAAATAAGATTTTTCCTTCTTTTAATATCCGACGCCGGATATAAAGAGGAATTTGCTGATAAACATGAATATCCAGCCCGCCGATCTTGAGGTATTCCAGTTTTTTACGTGACAGGCGCAAAGGGTCATAATGCCGATGCATGAGAACGAGGCATATGTCCAGATCCGAGGCCGATGTGGCCTCCCCACGCGCCTGGCTTCCAAACAGCATCACGGCGAGGATTTCTTTGTCCACCATGGCTTTATGAAGCAATTTCTCTATCGTTTTTTCATGCATGGATTCGACCTCTCCACCCTTCTCATCTACAAAGGGCCTTTTCGCTCCAGTACATCCCGATTCATGAGAAAATCCTGAACCGCCGCCTCCCAGGACCGCATCACAAAACCGGAGGTCCCGAGCTTGCGGTTGCTCAAAACCGAATAGGAAGGCCTTTTGGCCGGACGTTTCAGTTCCTCGAACGGAATCGGAACGATTTCTTTTTCAATACCGGCTATCTTCAGAATTTCCTGCCCGTATTCCACCCAGGTACAGGCCCCCTCGCCGCTAACATGATAGATTCCCGTCGCACTGATCTGAGCAAGATGTTTGATGGCTAAGGCCAGGTCCTTGGCGTACGTCGGGCTTCCCACTTTATCTTTCACCAGTCGGAGGACCGGCTGTGTTTTGGCCCATTCCAGCACATTGGTCACAAAGTTTTTCCGCCCCTTACCGTAAACCCAGGAGGTACGGACGATCAACCAGCGGTCCGCCGCTTCCCGTGTTGCCCGCTCCCCGGCCAATTTGGACTGTCCGTACACATTGATGGGCTTAACGGGATCCGTCTCAAGATACGGCGATTCTTTATTGCCGTCGAACACATAATCGGTCGAGATATAAACCATCAACGCGCCGGCCCGCCTGGCCGCTTGAGCCACGTGGCGTGTGCCCTGTTCATTCACAAGAAATGCCTGGTCCGGTTTCAATTCGCAGGCATCCACATCCGTCATGGCCGCTGCGTGAACAACCACATCCGGCTTAAAATCACAGATCGTTTGTATGATCTCAGGCCGGGTTATATCATCGGCATCATGGCGGCCCGGATAAAGCTCGCCGTCCTTGCCGACCTCGGCCATCGCACGGCCGAGCTGACCGTCCCCTCCGGTAACGAAGATCCTCATGATTGGCTATCCGCGTTTTGCATACATCTGTTCATAGTATTTCTGAAACTCACCCGATTTGATCCTCCCCCACCACGCCGGATTTTCCCGATACCACCGGATCGTCTCGCGCAAATC
>JACQAA010000175.1 GCA_016195185.1 Pseudomonadota bacterium
TATATCTCCATTATAATATCAAATTCCCATTTTGGGAACAAGATAATTCCCATTTTGGGAACTATGCTTGTTTTTCAGGGGGTTATCTCTGCTTTTTGGCTATTGTCACGACGTTATCTTTTCCAGGCTTCGTCGTCATGGCGTGCAGAATACGGTTGCTGATAGCCTCGTTTGCTGTCTGCAGGGGGTCATTCGCAAGGTGCGCGTATTTTTCCGTTGTCTTGGTATTGGCGTGACCTAGCAGAGTGCCGATAACCTTGAGGTGATGACCGCTTGTAACAGCGGTTGAGGCATAATTGTGCCGGAGGTCATGGATACGCACTTCCGAAAGTCCGGCATTGCCGCGTATGACGCCCCACGGGTCTTTGATGTTGACAAGGTGACTGCCTTCATTCCTGCCACATATTACATATGGATTGCCCTCGATGCGCGGCATATCTGTGAGAATTTTCAGGGCAGGGGCAGATAAATAGATGGTTTTCTGCCCAGTCTTGCTTTCCTGCAAACGGATCAGCTTACGCTCAAAATCAACATCCTGCCATTTGAGGGTCAGAATTTCATTGCAACGTGCGCCCGTCAGCAGCAACAGCCGGATAGCCGCTGTAATATAGGGCGTGACATAGTTTTCTTCTTGTTCGCCGTTTTTATCTTTTTTATGAGGCTGTTCTTTTAAATATTTGTTTTCACTCTCATATTTTTTTAAAGCTATAGCCAGCGCGTAAACTTCACTTTCAGACAGGAACCGCTCACGAGAAACCTCTTTGAATTTTTCTACATGGCGGCAAGGGTTTTTGCCGTCAGCCCTGTATACTCTCCGGTATGCAGGGGTTATGCCGGTGTTCACCTGAAGATTTGTGGTATTCTGCTGCTGAATAATGGAAAAGGAATTAGTTTTTTTCATGTGCGCCAGAGCCTCCAACGTGGCACAGCAGCGTCTCTGGGCTTTAAGAGCGGCCTCGAAGTGCTTAAAGCTGAAGCCGCCATCAAAAGCGCCATTACGGGCAAGGCGAGCCAGCTTGCTCCACATGGCATCCAAAACCTTTGCCTGCCCCATCAGGATGGCCTCAAGGTGGTCTATATTATTTTCTTTTAGGGGCTCTGTAAGGCTTTGCAGCTCATTGGCCAGCGCCTGATAATCAACATCCTTCCACAGTTCCTCCACATACTCATTTAGCGCAATGCCAGAGAGGGTTGTGGGCTTTAGCACATGATCTGCCAGCCATTCCTTTTCGGCCTCTTCTGCCTGCTCTAACGCGGGATTTTGGGTATCATCAGCCATCTTTCTTTCTCGCCTCTTTCAATAACTCACTTCCGAAGGTACCGAAGCCATTACCTGTATTAGTACGTACACGCGCGCGCGTAACGGTGGATAATAGGAAATGCCTTCGATGGCTTCGGATTGGCTCATTGTGGGTCACTCCAGTGTGGCTGCACCTGCTTTATGGCGTGCAGACCTTGAAAACCTGTGCGGCGGGTTACAGGACACTGCCAGGGTATCAGGGCAGGACGTTTCGTTTTGATATTACTAATAAACCGTTTCTGTGAGCCTGCATATTCGCCGGTTCGCTTGCACCATTCCGTCCAGCTTAAATACAGGTCTGTTACGGTCGCTGTGCAGGAATTTCCCTCGATACAACCTTCTTTTATCCATCGCTCTATGGCGTCTTCTCCCTCCAGATATTCAGCTGTTGCGTTCATGACGACGGCGGGGACGGCAAGGCCGGATTCATGCCATGCTGTAGCGCCTTCGATAGCCCATTGCAGGATGCCAGACCACTCGGCTTTCAGCTTCTCCGGCAGGTCTTTGTCGCGCTCGCCGTCGGAGATGGTTACTGTGAAGGGGACAAGGTTAAACCGGCGACGGATTGCTTTATCTACATTGCGAAGGCCGGGCTTGTGGTTTCCGGCGATAACCAGTTTGAACTGCGGCACGAAAGTAAAAAAATCCTGACGCATAAACCGGGCGGTGATCGGGTCACTGCCGGTCAGGACTTTGATCTTACTTTCAGCCCAGCGCCTCCCGTCTTCCGTTTCTTGTGCCGTGACAAGCCGTGCCCCGCGTAGCATGGCCATATCGGTCGGGTGGCGGTCATTCTTGCTATCGGTAAAAACATCCATGCTGGCGACAGCGGCATAGGCGCGCATAATAGCGGTCAAGGTATTTAAAAATACGCCCTTTCCGTTTCCACCCAAGCCATAAAGAAAAAACAGAGCCTGTTCAGTTGTCACGCCAGTCAAGGCATATCCCGCCATCCGCTGAAGGAAGGTTTGCAGGTCGGCGTCGCCCCCGGTGACCCGCTGTAAAAATGCGTACCAGACCGGGCAGTTGCCTCCCGGCGCTACGGCAGTGATTTTTGTCACATGGTCAGTCACACGATGAGGCCGGATTATGCCGGTACGTAAATCGACGGTGCCGCCGGGTGTGTTCAGAAGCCACGGATCGGCGTCGAATTGCTCCGTCACCGCCGCCACGCGCCGGTCGGCACGTGCTAAGTTTTCAACAGCATAGACCGTCTGTTTACTGGCAAGCCGTACCGCAATTCTTGCGTTATTCTTATCGTTATTCCGGCTTTCACATTCGGCGGCAGCACTTCGGCAAGTGCCGCGCACCAGAGAGAAAATTTGCATAGTTTTGTCCTGTTCCCAGCAACTACCATCATATATAAACCATTGCCCCCAAGATGCGATGTACCTGAGTTTATGCCCATGTTGTTCAACAAAGCGTAAGGCCAGCGCGTCATCTGCAAATTCGGGCGGGACATCCTGTTCGGCAGAGATCAAGTCATTAGCAGGTTCTGCGTGTTCGGGCATGGCGCTAATCCACATAATATTTAATTTTATTAGCTATGTATTCGATGTCGAGGTGTTCATATAAAAACTCTTTCCAGACATCTAGCCAGTCAGCGGTGGTTTTGACTAACACGATCCGCTGGCCGCGTACGCCGATACACCAAATCATGGCTGAGGGATACCAACGTTGGCGAAAAATGCCTCAAACTCATGATGAACTTTGGGCAGCACTGCAGAATGCAGGACTCACACCGCCTCCTGAAATTGCACACCGTTTGAAAAACTTGTCATTCGCCTCAACGGCACACAGATTTTTGTTGAGTAATAAAAAGACCATCGACCCATCAAGAGATCTCCGAGGAATAAGCAATTCCCTGTCCAAAAGTGGCAAAGCCATTTTTTGGAAGACAACGCTACCTGCACTCTACGCTGACCTCATTGAGATGTACGGTGACATACCTGGCCGTGCACGTTTCGGACTCGGCAGTAATCCCAAAGCAACGTTCGTGCAAAAGCCCGCCCATTTCCTCAAAAAGCCTACTCCCGGCCCTTCTCACGCATAATCCGTGAACGCTCCCGATCCCAGTCACGCTTCTTTTCTGTCTCGCGCTTGTCATGTTGTTTTTTGCCAGTGGCAATACCCAGTTCAACCTTGGCAATTCCGCGCTTGTTGAAGTATACCGTCAGCGGAACAATGGTCGTACCCTTACGCTGTATGGCATCAATCAACTTCCTGAGCTGGTTTTTATGCAGCAAGAGTTTACGCGGGCGCCGAACCTCATGTTGCAATTTGATATGCGCTTTGATGTATTCGGGAATGTAGGCATTTAATAAATAAAGCGCTCCCTTCTCCGCCGTAGCATAGCTTTCATTGATGCTTGCCTGCCCTGAACGCAATGACTTGACCTCCGTTCCGGTCAACACAATCCCGGCTTCCAGTGTTTCTTCTATGAAATAATTAAAACGCGCCTTGCGGTTTTGAGCGACGGTTTTGGAGTTAGGATCCTGTTTTTTTTTTGTCTTGGCCATCTAGTGGCGTTTGCCGACTCGCTTCAATTTTTTCTTGGCAATCTTAAAAAGGCCGGCAAACTCCATCGCTTCGTCAAGCCTCTGACGAGTGGCAGACGTCACCGGCACCATCGGCAGGCGGAGTTCCTCCGCGCATTTTCCAAGTCGTGACAAGCAATATTTCGCAGGCGCTGGGCTGGTTTCGATAAAAAGTGTCTTGTGAAGAGGTAGAAGCATATCCCGCATACGTTCAAAATTCTTGTAATCCTTGTTCTGCCAGTACATATGCAGCTCGGAACACAGCCTTGGCGCGACATTGGCCGTCACGGAAATGCAGCCATGGCCGCCCTGCGCCAGATAAGCCGCAACCGTCGCATCTTCGCCGGAAAGCTGGATGAATTCGTTCCCCAGCGCCACGCGCAACTGCAAGGGCCGGGATAAATCAATGGAAGCGTCCTTGATTCCCGCAATATTCTTGAGCGCAGCGAGGCGCACAACTGTTTCCACGGAAATTTCTACGCCGGTCCGACCCGGTACGTTATAAAGAATTATGGGTATATTGATCGCATCATTGATCGTCTTGTAATGCTGATATAGCCCTTCCTGTGTCGGCTTGTTATAGTAGGGCGTGACGACGAGAAGACCGTCTGCACCGCTTTTTTGGGCGTAACGCGCCAGATCGACAGCCCTTTCAGTGGAGCTGGAACCCGTTCCCGCGATTACGGGTACTCTGCCACGAGTTGCCTCAATACAGGCATCGATCAGACGTTTATGTTCCGCATCATGAAGAGTGGGAGTTTCACCTGTTGTGCCGCAAGGGACGAGTCCATGAGTGCCGCTGGCAATATGCCATTCGACAAGTTTCTGAAACGTACTAATATCCACCTTCCCTTTTCTAAAAGGGGTGACAAGCGCAACGATGGAACCTTTAAACATCATGATCTATTTTCCTCAATTTCTAGCATTCTACCGCCCCCCATTAGGATGAGCAAGCATCTAAGCCTGCTCGCCGTGCTTTTTTCCCTCCTTGCCCTTACCTCCGTGGCTGCAAGCGACACGGATATGGAGTGGCAGGGTGCGCTCAGAAGCAATCACGGTGCCGTTGCCCAAAAACTTCTGATGTGGCTTAACGTGACCGATACCAACCAGCCGACCGATACCAATGACTTGATCCGCTTTACACGGGAAAACTCCGGATGGCCTAAACTCTACGAGTTTCGTGACCGCATTGAACACTCTATCGGTGCTTTGTCTCATCCCTCTGAAATTGCAGCCTGGTTTGACCAGAACCCACCTAAAACCGAGGATGGTATCAAGGATTATATTGCCGCGCTCATCCATCTCGGTCACAACAACAAAGCCAGGACAGCTTTAAGAAAATTCTGGACAAGCGCTGAACTCGACAGAAAAGAAACGGCCATACTTTCCAGTCAGTTCAAAAAACTTTTCTCCCCTACTGACCACATTGACCGCGTGGATAACCTGCTGTGGCAACAGCGGTATCAGGAATCTGAATATATGATTCCGCTTGTGGATTCCAATCACGACAAGCTGGTACAAGCACGCATCGCTCTAGGGCGTATGTCATCGAAAGTCACCAAACTGGTGCATGCTGTCCCAGCCACACTACAAAATGACAGCGGCCTTCTCTATGATCGTCTGAAATGGCGGCGACAAATGAACAAGGATGCAGACGCGGTAGACCTCCTGCATCATGCACCAAAAAATCAGGCCCACGCCGATTTATGGTGGCGCGAACGCAATATCCTAGCCCGCCGCGCGATCGAAAAGAAACATTTCTCCGATGCGTACAAAATTATTGCCGACCATCATATGACTTCTGGCGCCGATTACAGCCAGGCTGAATGGACGTTAGGCTGGCTTTCCCTGCGCTTCCTGCACCAGCCGGACGCCGCCTACCGGCACTTTGATAATTTTTATCAAGCCGTGACCTCCGCCGTCAGTCGGTCACGCGCAGCTTATTGGCTCGCCCGCGCTGCCGCCGCAATGCACCAGCAGGAATCCGCCAGCAACTGGTATAAACTGGGTACCGAATTTCCCTCCACCTTCTACGGCCAACTCTGCGCCGAACAAATCAACGGGTCTATTGATGCCACGCAATTTGAGGATGATCAGGTCTCTTCTGAAGAACAACAAAACTTTGACGACATGGAATTGGTGCAAGTCATTCGCTTGCTCTACCATATTGATCAAATGAAATATGCCAACACCTTCTTTATCAAGCTTTTGGACAGAGCAAAGGAACGCCCCGATTTTGTGCTGATTGCCAAGCTGGCGCGGGAAACAAAACAACTGCATTTTTCTGTCGAGGCCAATAAGCAGTTACAGCAAAAACTGGGGGATTTCATGTTCACGGAAGGCTATCCGCTCATGCCCGCGCTGCCGGTCAACAAGCCAGAGAGAGCGCTAATCCATGCCATTGTACATCGCGAAAGCATGTTTGATAGCACAGCCGCCAGTTCTGCCGGGGCCCGTGGCCTCATGCAACTGATGCCGGGCACCGCCAAGCACATTTCGAGAAGCATGGGCAAAAGATTCACCATAGGAAAACTAACAAACAATCCACAATACAATATTGAGCTCGGCGCCTCTTATCTGCAACATTTGCTCAACAGCTATGATGGGTTTTATCCACTTGCCATCGCCGCTTACAACGCCGGGCCTAGCAACGTTGATCAATGGATTAAGGAATTCGGTGATCCGCGCAAAAGAAAGGTCGATATTATCGACTGGATCGAAGAAATTCCCATCTATGAAACGCGTAACTACGTCCAGCGGGTGATGGAATCGTATTATCTCTATAAGCTAAAGCTATCAGAACAACCAAGAACAGTTCTGGCATTTGGGCGCGGATGATTTCCTCCTAATCAGCCCTCGTCACATAACTGTCCACCAGTTTCTTGCGCCCCGCCGTATCAAACTTGATGTCTAACTTGTTGTGATCAGTAGCAACCACGGTACCATGACCAAACTTCGCATGCACAATACGGTCACCGACAGAGAAACCGGCAGCAGATTCCAATGTGTAGCCATGCAGATTTTCCGTCATAAGGGCCGATCGACCACGGTAAAGATTGTCGCCATAGGCTTGCTGCGCCGGATTCTTATAAACGCCGGTTTCTGTTACCACTTCCACATGTTCTTTGGGCAGTTCATCAATGAACCGCGATGGCAGGCAATTAGCCCAACTGCCGTAGACCAAGCGATTGGCGGCAAAATAAACGTAAACATGTTTGCGGGCACGAGTCAAACCGACATAAGCCAGCCGCCGCTCTTCTTCCAATCCCAGCAGCCCATTCTCATCCATAGCACGCTGGTTAGGAAACAATCCCTCTTCCCAGCCCGGCAAAATAACCACATCAAATTCAAGCCCCTTGGCAGCATGATACGTCATGATCGTTACCTGTTCGCCGCCAAATTTATCATCTGTATCCATAACCAAAGAGACATGCTCCAAAAACATCTCCAGACTGTCAAACTCGTGTAACGCGCTAACAAACTCCTTCAAGTTCTCAAGCCGTCCGGTCGCCTCCGGTGTTTTGCCGGCCTGCCACATTCCGGTATAGCCCGATTCATCGAGAATGATCTGCGTCAGCTCGACATGAGATATATCGCGCTGCAATTGCCGCCAGCGCGTGAACTTATGCATGAACGCCTGCAGTGTGTCTTTCGTCTTGCCACTCAGCTCTCCAGCTGCCAACAATGCCGCTAGCGCATTATGCAGCGACATTCCTTTGCTGCGCGCAGCGGCACGAATCCTGTCGACGGTGGTTGCCCCGATGCCACGCTTTGGCACATTAATAATTCTCTCGAAAGCAAGGTCATCGTCAGGCTGTACGAGCACGCGAAGATAAGCAATGATGTCACGAATTTCCTGCCGCTCATAAAAGCGCATCCCTGCCAAGACCCGATGCGGGACGCTCTGTTTGATGAACCTCTCTTCAAAAGCGCGAGTCTGGTGTGCGGCACGAACAAGGACTGCAATCTGGCTGAGCGGAACACGCTTACGCCGCAGATCCTCAACCTGCTCTGCCACTTGCGTTGCCTCCTGCAACCCGTCCCACACCCCACGCAAAATGACTTTCGCGCCAAGATCATCAGTGCTCCACAAATTTTTTCCAAGACGGCCTTTGTTATAGGCAATGACTCCGTTGGCCGCGCTCAGGATATGCTGAGTGGAGCGGTAATTCTGCTCAAGGCGGATAATTTTTGCGCCAGGAAAATCCCGCTCAAATTTTAAAATATTGCCGATCTCTGCTCCGCGCCACCCGTAAATCGACTGGTCATCGTCTCCAACACAACAGATATTTTTGTGTTTCTGCGCCAGCAAGCGCAGCCAGAGATACTGACCGACATTTGTGTCCTGATATTCGTCGACCAGAATGTACCGAAAGCGGTTCTGGTAGTCAGCCAGTATTTGTGTGTGCTGCGGGTCACGGAAGGTCGTTAGGATATGCAACAATAGATCGCCAAAATCACAGGCATTCAGGATGCGCAGGCGCTCTTGATACAAACGATATAGTTTCGGCACGGCACCATCGACAATCGTGCTGGCCTCGGCAACCGGCACCTGCTCAGACAATTGCCCCCGATCCTTCCAACGCTGAATAAAACTCATTACCATGCGCGGCGGATATTTTTTAACGTCAATATTCTCCGTCTCCATCAATTGCTTGAGCAGACGCAGCTGATCATCCTCATCCAGAATAGTGAAGTTAGATTTAAGCCCGACCAGTTCCGCATGCCGCCGCAACATCCGTGCCGCCAGGGAATGGAACGTCCCCAACCACCAGCCCTCGACTGGCCGCCCCAGCATCGCTGACACCCGATTTTTCATTTCCTGCGCTGCCTTATTCGTAAAAGTGACAGCCAGAATTTCTCCGGGATGAGCACGCCCTGTAGACAACAAATGTCCAAGCCGTGTGGTCAATACCCTGGTTTTGCCGGTGCCGGCCCCCGCCAAAACCAGCACGGGCCCATCCATCGTTTCCACCGCCTCACGCTGAGCGGGATTGAGATTTTGAAGATATGAAAAATTATCAACGGTACTATCGGAAAAAATGGACATAACCATCAACAACCCCAAAACAAGTGATCTCCTCCGTAGCAGAGAAGTTTGTCCCTAGTAGTGCAAAAATACGCTTTTATATCAAAACGGTCTTGTACTTGCTAGCGCATAGGTATAAGTATTTAAAGAGGCAAAATATTTACCCAAAGAATTTAAAGGAGTTATGACATGGGTTCGCGCATTTTGAGCTTGCTGGCGGTGTTGGTTTTGGTAGCGGGCTGCTCTTCTACTCCCAAGGATACAGGATCCCTCTCCACGGACGGTAGCCTGACGCCTGCTGAGTCGACGCACCTGACGGACATAACTGGTACCGAAATGACGCAGGGTGCGACTCCCGGCACGCAACAGGATCTGGTCGTCAATGTCGGTGATCGTGTTTTCTTTGGCTACGATAAATATGACCTCTCGCCGGAAGCACGCGCCACCGCCGAGAAGCAAGCGATGTGGCTGAAAAAGTACCCTCACCTCAACATTAGTATTGAGGGGCACTGCGACGAGCGGGGTACACGAGAATACAACCTGGCGCTTGGCGAAAAACGCGCCATGACACTGCGCAACTATTTAATCGCACTCGGTGTCGAATCTGGCCGCATCCAGACAATCAGCTACGGCAAGGAACGTCCCGCCGTCACGGGCTCTGATGAAACATCATGGGCACAAAACCGTCGTGGCGTTGTTGTTGTACAATAACGCGTCATAGACGGCGTCTGACGGCAATGAAACACTTCTTTCAGACCAACAAAACAAGGCTCCTGCTTCTGTCTGGGGCCTTGTTTGTTGTCTGCTCTACCACGCCGGTCGGCGCCCAGTCCCAAAACGAAATGACCCAGGTGCTCAACCGCATCAATCAGCTCGAAAATCAGGTTCAGACAATGAGCCGCGCCGTCTATCGCGGCGATAGGAACGCCATTCCCGAAAGCATGCCCGCCATTGGAGGGGATTCATCCTCGGTCGCCAGCTTTGAAGTACGTATCGGTCAGGTAGAGGAACAACAGCGGACATTAACCGGCCAGATTGAAAAAATCTCCTACGACCTACAGCAAATCAAGGCACACGTTGAGCGCCTGCAGGCAGACACAGATCAGCGCTTCCAGCAAGGCAGCGGCACAGCACAACCGTCCTCCGGCAGCCAGCCCACCGCACTGGCGCCCCCCGCCAACCAGCTCGGCACCCTGTCATCTTTAAGCGAGGGTAATAACGGGCCCGCCGAAGCTCTGTACGAGCAGGCCTTTACCAATATCCGCGATGGAAAATACGACCAAGCCGAGGAAGGCTTCAAGCAATTTACCAGTCAGTATCCTGGCCACCCTTTGGCGGCGAATGCACAATATTGGCTCGGAGAAACCTATTATGTGCGCGGCGATTTCAAACAAGCTGCCAAAATGTTTGCTCAGGGTTACCAAAACTTTCCCAAAGGAGCGAAGGCGGAGGACAGTTTGCTGAAGCTGGGCCTATCCCTCTCCAAACTTGGCAAGAAGGACGATGCCTGCCTTTCGTTGAAGCAACTGCAGAAAGAAGTCTCCGACGAGGCAAACCCGCTGCGGCGCAAGGCAACATCGGAAATAAAGCAGCTGGGCTGCCAATAATTTAAATAACCACAACCAGGCCTTTTTAAATGAGTAAGGAAATCACGCCGGAAGAATTCGACGCGTCCATGAATAGACTGGGCGTTCGCAATATATCGCCAAAGGTGGCTATTGCTGTCTCCGGCGGCGGTGACAGCTTGGCGCTGGCCATGTTGATGCGTGATTGGGTTAAAAACAGGGGCGGGGATATGCTGGCTCTGACGGTCGATCACGGCTTGCGTCCAGAATCAGCCACAGAAGTCGTCACCATCGCTCAGCTGATGCGTACTCATGACATAGCTCACAGCACTCTTGTCTGGCCGGGAGATAAACCATCGACCCACATACAGGAGAGGGCGCGCATTGCCCGATACAATCTTCTACTGAAAGCTTGCCGCCAGCATGGTTTTCCGGTCTTGGCAATCGCGCACAATCTGGAGGACCAGATCGAGACATTTTGGATGCGACTTGCCCATGGCAGCGGACTTGACGGATTGTCCGCCATGGCGCCGGTGCGAGACATAGAAGGTATCTCGGTCATCCGGCCATTACTCCCCTTCTCCCGCGAGCAATTGCGAACTACCTGCGCACGTTACCAGCTGAACTGGATTGAAGATCCTTCCAATCAAAACAGAAAATATTTGCGTGCCCGGCTCCGCCAATTCGAAAACCTGCTCGCTGAAGAAGGTCTCACGCCCGCACGCTTATCCCAGACCTTGCAAAAGCTGGAGGAGGCACGCCAAGCGCTGCAGGCAATAACAGAGCAGGCCATGACCGCATGTGTACAAGAGCATGCCGAGGGATATGCCACACTGAGGCTAAACATTTGGAAGGAATTTCCACATGACCTGCAACGCCGGATACTCGGACAGGCATTGATGTTGGTTGTAGCGCACCCTTATCCGATCGGATTTGATCTTATGGAACAAACATGTCTGGATCTGCATAATCCTGCCTTTGCCGGAAAAACTCTAGCGGGGTGCGAGATTATTCCCGGAAAGAACGGCCATCTTTTCATTGTACGCGAGGCGGGAGCCATAGAGGGGCGTGTCAAAGCAAACGAAGGTATGATCTGGGATGGCAGATTTATAATTTCAGGCATCCGGGCGGAAGCTATGGAAATCGGCGCCCTCGGAAGCTCCGGCCTGTCTGAATTAAGGAAAAATATGACCCATGAAAGTGTTTCCCTACAAAAACTGGAAGCTTTACCTTTTAGAGTTAAACTAGTTCTTCCAGCGTTGTGGCAAGGCGAAAATCTTATAGCTGTCCCCAACGTCGGTTACTATAGTCAGGATTGTCCCCAAGGGTTGCAAACAGGTATAATCACTATGGCCCGATCGGCAAAACAAGGCAGGATACATTGAACAAAAACGGCAGCAACGACAACAAGAACGACAACAACCTTTTTAAGAAAAATCTGCTGCTGTGGATTATCATCGCCATGTTGCTGGCGGGTGTGTTCAACATGTTCAGTCAAGAGCGTGCTTCTTCCGGCGGTGGTCAGGTATTGGCCTATAGCGATTTCATCGCCGATGTTGATAAAAAAGAAATTTCTGATGTCCTGATTGCCAATGATCAAATTCGCGGCCACTATAACGACGGGCGGGTTTTTGTAACCTATATTCCAAGCGGTGCAGACGTCGTCGCCCGCATTGAGGACAAGGGTGTCAGGATCAGCGGCGCGCCTGATAAAAGCGACACACCCTCATTTTTCAGCGTCCTGGTATCCTGGTTCCCGATGTTGCTCCTGATCGGCGTGTGGGTCTTCTTCATGCGGCAAATGCAAGGCGGCAGCAACAAGGCCATGGGGTTCGGGAAATCCAAAGCCAAGATGCTAAGCGAAAAATTGGGCCGCGTTACCTTTGCAGATGTGGCGGGAGTTGATGAAGCTAAAGAAGAATTGGAAGAAATTGTCGAATTTCTCCGCGATCCACACAAATTTCAGCGTCTGGGAGGAAAAATTCCCAAGGGCGTCCTGCTGCTGGGTCCGCCCGGCACCGGCAAGACCCTGCTGGCACGCTCAGTGGCCGGGGAAGCCAACGTCCCCTTTTTCACCATTTCCGGCTCCGACTTCGTCGAAATGTTTGTGGGGGTCGGCGCCAGCCGCGTACGCGACATGTTCGAGCAAGGCAAGAAAAACGCGCCCTGCATCATTTTTATCGATGAAATTGATGCGGTTGGACGTCACCGCGGCGCTGGTCTTGGCGGGGGGAATGATGAGCGCGAGCAGACGCTGAACCAATTGCTCGTCGAGATGGACGGTTTTGAAGCGAATGAAGGGGTCATTCTGATCGCCGCCACTAACAGACCAGACGTCCTGGATCCTGCCTTGTTGCGTCCCGGTCGATTTGATCGCCAAGTCGTTGTGCCCAATCCTGACATTAACGGTCGCGAAAAAATTCTCAAGGTACATATGCGCAAAGTCCCCTTGGCATCAGATGTCGATGCTAGGGTCATTGCACGTGGAACACCCGGATTTTCCGGCGCCGATCTTGCCAATCTGGTTAACGAAGCAGCGCTACTGGCAGCGCGGCGCGGCATGCGCGTGATCGGGATGCAGGAACTGGAAGATGCCAAGGATAAGGTCATGATGGGTGCAGAACGCCGCTCGATGGTGATGACGGAAGAGGAAAAGAAGCTGACCGCCTATCATGAATCCGGCCATGCCATCGTCGCGCTGCATGAGCCAGCTTCGGACCCAATTCACAAGGCAACGATTATCCCACGCGGCAGAGCGCTTGGAATGGTAATGCGCCTGCCAGAGGGCGATCGTATCTCAATGTCCAAAGAAAAGCTGCTTGCTGACCTGGCAGTAGCAATGGGCGGGCGCATCGCTGAAGAACTGGTGTTCGGCCCCGAAAAAATCACGACTGGCGCTTCTTCGGATATTAAGATGGCCACAGAGATGGCACGCCGTATGGTCATGGAATGGGGCATGAGCGAGGAACTTGGATTTATTAACTATGGTTCCGACCGCGAAGAGGTGTTTCTGGGCTATTCCATGGGGCAACAAAAGTCCATGTCAGCCACGACGGCCAATAAGGTAGATGCAGAAGTGAAGAGGATCGTCGATGAAGCCTATGCCCGGGCTAAAAAAACACTGATCGATAACCGTCAAGAACTGGAAACACTGGCCCATGCCCTGCTCGAATACGAAACCTTGAACGGCGATGAAATTCCACGCGTTCTAAAGGGCGAGAAAGTCCACCGCGATACCGGCGATACCGACTCAACCAGTCACAGGAAAAAAAACAAAGTCTGGTTCCGTACCCGCCGCCGGCGGAGTTGACCTGGGCGCGCCTGAACCACACAGTATCTAAACGGATAAGGAATTGCCATGACCAGAAAACTTTTCGGCACGGATGGTATTCGCGGTAAGGCGAATGTCGCCCCTATCACCGCCGAAACGGCATTGCAGGTAGCCATGGCCACCGCGGTGCAATTGCGGCGCGGCAACCACCGGCACAAGGTCTTGATCGGCAAGGATACACGGCTATCGGGCTATATGCTGGAGCCCGCCATGACCTCTGGGTTTGTTTCTATGGGGATGGATGTGGTGCTCGTGGGGCCAATGCCGACACCCGCCGTGGCGATGTTGACTCGCTCCCTCCGGGCTGACTTGGGGGTGATGATTTCAGCCTCTCACAACGGCTATCAGGACAATGGCATTAAGCTATTTGGGGCTGACGGCTACAAATTATCCGACGATGTTGAGCTGCAAATCGAACGGTTGATGGACACACCCCTGACCGAGGAACTGGTACCCTCGCAGGACATGGGCCGCGCCAGCCGCCTCGATGATGAAAAAGGTCGCTACATCGAGTATGTCAAAAATACCTTCCCAAAAGGGATGCGCCTGGATGGCCTCAAGATTGTCGTTGACTGCGCACATGGCGCTGCTTACAAAGTGGCGCCCCGTATTTTTTATGAATTAGGCGCTGAAGTCGTCGCCATCGGCGTACAGCCAGACGGCACCAATATTAACAAAGACTGCGGCGCCATGGCCTCACAGTTGCTGCAAGATGCCGTCGTCAAGAACCGAGCCAATATCGGATTTGCCCTTGATGGAGACGCTGACCGCCTGGTCCTCTGTGACGAAAAAGGTCAGGTAATAGACGGCGACCAAATCATGGCCTTGATCGCCCGCTCATGGCAACAGAGCGGACAACTGAAAGGTGGCGGCATCGTATCAACGGTCATGTCCAACCTGGGGATGGAGAGGTTTTTGAAAGGCCTGAATCTCGATCTGAAGCGTATGCCGGTTGGCGACCGATATGTCGTTGACCATATGCGTACCAACAACTACAACGTCGGCGGTGAACAATCCGGCCATATTATCCTAGGGGACTACAGCACCACCGGTGACGGCCTCATTGCCGCATTACAGATTTTGGCAGTGGTTATCAGCCAAAATAAAAAACCGGTCAGTGAAATATGCCGGGTCTTCACCCCCGTACCACAGCTTCTCAAAAATGTAAGGTATGAATCTGCGATCTCACTCGATAGTCCACCTATGCTGGATGCCCTGCATAAAGCAGAGAAGAAGATAGGTAAAGAGGGGCGCATTCTGATACGGCAATCGGGCACCGAGCCGCTGATCCGCGTGATGGCAGAGGGTGATGATGAAAATCTGGTCAAAACCGTTGTTCAAGAGCTCTGCGATTTTGTCGAGTTACAAGGCAATAAAAAGGACAAAGCGCGCCAAGCATGAAGGTACATTTCTTTGCAGCAGATACGCCACAGGCACGGCAGGCCAAAGACGCCCTGATCCGCCTTTATACTGACACGCCTCTGGAGCGTTCCGATGTTGTCGTGGCACTGGGCGGTGATGGCTCGATGCTGCGCGCTCTACATGACAGTGTAAAACATAAGAGACCTGTTTTTGGGATGAACCGCGGCTCGATCGGTTTCCTGCTGAACACCTATCGTGAAGAAGGGCTGATGGAGCGCCTGAAAAAAGCGCATACCGTCCAGATCAACCCACTACGCATGCAAGTCAAAACAATGGCGGGAAAGATAAGGGACGAACTAGCTATGAACGAAGTGTCCTTGCTGCGTGAAACCCACCAGACTGCCAAGCTCCGGATTAGAATTGATAATGTGGTGCGACTGGAGGAACTCATCTGCGATGGCATCATTGTGGCGACCCCGGCCGGCAGCACCGCTTATAATCTTTCTGCCTACGGCCCGATCATTCCCCTGGACGCAGGGATTCTCGCTCTGACACCGATCAGCGCCTTTCGCCCGCGCCGGTGGCGGGGCGCCTTGCTGCCGCAGTCGTCGCGGATCGTCTTTGATATTCTTGAGGCGAACAACCGCCCCGTCAGCGCCGTCGCCGATTTCACCGAAATTCGCGATGTCGAAACCGTGGAGGTCTGGCGTGACGAAACCATTGAAATTTCATTACTCTTTGACCCAGAGATGAACCTTGACGAGCGAATCATCAAGGAACAGTTTATGCCCTAAATACATCATTAACTGATTATTTACCTCCATTTGCGACACTAACTGTATGGTAAATAAGAACTGTACGAAATCGTTCAAGAGCCACGCCAGTAAAAAAACCCCACCGCTCCCTCTAGATCACGCCATAAAGGTTTTTGATCAATTGGCGGACATGGAGGATATTGCCTTCGGGTATCCGCAGCTTGGCTGCTATGCACGGGCACATATCATGTGCCGTCAATTATTAGACCAAGGAATAATACCCAAGAAGGCCTGGGCCTTCGAAGGAGGCAAGGGCTTGGTTGTCGATTTTTTTGTGGAACAAATAAGATGGAGTTACCACGTCGCCCCTGTTGTCGCCATCAAGATGCCGGATAGAACAATACAAGACATGGTGATGGACCCAGGTTTATTTGACGGCCCCGTCCCCTTGTATGAATGGGGAAGAATTATGGCCGCCGAACCTGAAAAATTACAAATTACCTCTTTGGGAAATGCGCCTAAGGGCTATCATGGAGATTACGACACGCGACATAAAACTTCTACTAAAACCGACGAAGACGCAAAGAATACAATGAAAGAGTATCTTGATTTTCAGGCGGCAGGTCCCAGAACAGTTTTTCCCAGTCAGAGCCGTCAGCAAGTGCAAGCCGCTCAAGTTCAAAAACAAGGCAAAACCTGGGTGACGATGACGGAGACCCCTTCTCCATCATCACGAACCATAAAACCCGTCGTAGGAAAACCGGTAGCAGCCCGGGAGCAGCGGAATCCGTGGTGGCAGGGATGGAACATGCAATGAAAACGTTAGAATCAAAAGGTGTTGTACGCCGCATCATCGAGGAAGAAGGAGAGTTTCTCGTATCTTTCCCCAATCATGACGGGTATTTTAAGGTGCCGGTTTCAGACCAAGCACCTGTACTCAAGGGAAAAGTCATGAAATCAAAGGCCGACAATAAAGAAATAGTCTTTACCTTTGATCAAAAACTCAACATCCTGAAGATATTATAGAGATGTAGAGAATAGACCCTTCCAAATTCTTTCTTCATTACTACTCCAAAGTGTGCAATACCTAACAGGCATGTCTAAGAACAACACTCTCAAGCTTGATCGTAAAAAAGGCCTCTATCTCAGGAAAACCGGCGCCAAAGGGCGGGGGGTCTATTGCACCCATAGTATAGCAGCCGGCGAAGTTCTGGAAGTCACGCCCGCCATTATTCTCAATGAGGCTGCAACACGGCATGTCGATAAGACTGTTCTAGTCAATTATACCTTTATAACCGGAAAAATATCGAGAAGCCTGCGCCGCAGTGCATGCCTGAAAAGAACAGGCCTGTCCAGCAGTCTCGTGATGGGGATTGCTTCTTTTTGCAACCACAGCGAAAACCCCAATGCTGAAGTCGAATGGGAAGAACGGAATGGCACGCTCTACTACATCCTTACGGCAACACGCCGTATCCCCAAAAATACAGAAATTTGCACAACATACGGCGCAACCTGGTTTGACGACCGCAATTGAGAAGAGTGTTCTGCCATGAGCAAGGCCTTCATCACAGAAACAGACACGGAAGAAGATGGTCTCGATGAGCAAGAGGAGGCTCTTCCCCTTGACGTTAAGAACTATATGACTCCTCGAGGCTTTTCTGCATTACAGGAGGAACTGCACCTGCTGCAACGCACAGAACGCCCCAAAATCGTCGAGATTGTCTCCTGGGCTGCCGGTAATGGCGACCGTTCAGAAAACGGCGATTACCTCTACGGCAAGAAACGCCTGCGCGAAATAGACCGCCGCATACGCTACCTGGGCAAGAGACTGGAAAGCGCCGAAGTCGTGGACCCGAGGAAACAGCAGGGCCTGGACCGTGTCTTCTTTGGCGCCACAGTGACCTATGCGCACAAGGAGGGAGCAAAGCACACCGTCACCCTCGTCGGTCCCGACGAAGCCGACCTGTCACAAGGCAAGATCAACTGGCTGTCCCCCGTTGCCAAAACCCTGATGAAATCGCGCGTCGGCGATGTCGTGGAGATCAACACGCCATCCGGCCCGGAATCACTCGAAGTACTATCCATCAGCTATTTGCGGGAGCCGACCCCTTAATTGGATCAGTCGGTAGCCCGATTACACGCTTCCTGCTCTTTCTGTGTCAGCACATAGCGCAGGTCCTGTTGCCGATCCACAACCAGAGATAAATGCGGGTGTTGGGATGATATGTACCAATCTTGAGAGAGCACTTCCTGGCGCAAGGTAGCAGTCAGCTTGTTGTGCATCATGACCCCCGTATCTAAAAAAAAATCCCTACTTGGTGGATTATCAGAGTACTCTCCTGGTGGTTAATATATAGTTAATTAAAAACTTTTTCAGTCCTTACCAAGTATTGGCGGCGACGGCAGAACAGAGGCAGGATCAAACCGTCCCTCCTTAGCATATGCGGTAATATGCCCTTTCACGACTGCCATCCACGACGCATCAGAGGGACTGTTCTTCTCCAGATCACGCCAGATGGAGACAGCCTTCTTAAAATCCCCTACCTGCGCCGCAGCCAGGCCGATGTAAAATTGTGCTCGTGCATCATCCCTGTGCAGCTTATAAGCGGCACGAAAAGCATGAAGTGACTCACGTGCAACAACACCATCATTGGCCATGACGATTGCTTCCCCTAGCGCCGACCACGTGGTGGCATCCCTGCCTCCCAATTCAATGGACTCACGATAGGCATCGGCTGACCGGTCATATTGTCTCAGGAGGGAAAACATTCCACCCAATTTTTTATAGCCCCCTGCATCGGGGGTACTCTTGAGGGCAACAGCCATTTGTTCGGTAGCGCTCACCAGCGTATATTCCGGATCATTCACTCGTTCAACAAAAGGTTTTCCAGGCAGCATCGGTGAGCCTAGATGGGCATATAACGCACCCGCTAGTAGTGGTAATGCCACAACAATGATTGTTATGGCTAGAGTTCGCATATCACGCCCTATAAAGACATCTGATGCCCTGTGCCGACGTAACAACGGGGGCAAAAGAAATGCAAACACGAGCAGCACCAAAAGAGTAAATATCAGCAACAAGATCATGATCTCACCAATCAGCTTTTCTGGCCCTGGGCCGGGGCACGCCATTTTTCCTGTTCCGGTAAAATGAAGCCATCACCCATCCCCCGCCTAACAGAAAAAACAATGGACCCAGCCAAAGTACAAGTGTCGTCACCTTGAAGGGGGGGCTGAGCAGAACATAGTCGCCATAGCGGTCGGCGAGGTACTTCATGATTTGATCGTTCGTGTCCCCGGCGACAAGACGTTCACGCACGAGAATACGCAGATCATGCGCTAGATCAGCATCAGAATCATCAATGGGCTGATTCTGGCAGACCAGACAGCGGATTTTCTGACTGATCTCCCTTGCTCGCAACTCCAGAACTGGGTCAGACAGCATCTCATCAGGCTGAACGGAAAAAACCTTGCTGGAATAGCTCAAGCTGGACAGTACAATCATGAGCATGAGAAAGCGTCTCATTTATTTAACTCCTTGATCAGTGGCAGTATTTTGGTCTGGACATCCTCCACCGTCAGCGGTCCTGTCTGCTTGAACCGTATGACGCCCTGCCTGTCAACCACATAGGACTCCGGCACACCATAAACACCGAAATCAATGCCAACCCGACCCCTGCGATCTACAGCGATTACATCATAGGGATCGCCCATCTGTACAAGCCATTGTACCGCATCCTGGCCTGCATCCTTGTAGTCAATTCCAACCAAAACGGCCCCCTGCCCCGTGAGTTGTAACAAGAGTGAATGCTCCTGCCGACAAGCTACACACCATGAAGCAAAAAAATTAATGAAGTGCACTTTACCCCTCAGATCAGCAGTAAAGAATTGGGCGCCATTTTTTCTCAGCACCGGCATGTCAAAAACTGGTGCCACTCTGCCAATCATGGTTGAAGGGATTAAGTTAGGCACCTCGCCCTGGTTAACAAGAACTAAGCGCCAGGCAAAAATAACCGCCAATACAACAAAAATAATCATGGGGACAAGAGATATACGCATGTTCAGTAGCGTCCACTTTTTCTAGAGCGACGGTCAGTCATGGAAACAATGCCACCCACCGCCATGATCGCTCCACCGATAAAAATCCAGATCACCAGCGGATCATAATAAATGCGTGTAATATAACCGCCCCTGTTATCTGCATCTGCCAAAACGACATAAAGATCACCTAGAAACGTACTGCGAATGGCTGCATTCGTTGTCGGCCGTGGCGGCACAGTATACATACGCTTCTCAGGCTGCAGGTTGGCAATAAAGTGGTTGCCTATCTTGGTTACAAAGGTCGCCCGGGAAAAGATATAGTTTGGCCCCTTAAGACCGTTCTCGATGCCCTTGAGTGTTAGAAAATAGCCCGCCACATCGATTGTCTCCCCCACATGCATCACCTGAATTTTTTCGAGCCGCCACAACGAGGAGCTGGTAATGCCTACAATCAGTAACGCCAACCCCATGTGCGCGATCGTCATGCCATAGGAAGAGCGTGGTAACTCGAGAGCACGTTTGAGTGACTCATGAATGGGCACCTTGAAGAGCCGTACCCGCTCCGCCCACTCGACTAGCATGCTCATGAAAAGCCATGTTGCCAAAGCCATGCCGCCCCCCCCCCACAGTATGTTGCTTGCCTTCATTTTGACCAACAAGACGCACAAGAACGTCAGAACTACAGCAACCGCGGCCCACTTCAAACGACGTAAGGCACTTACCAAGTCGCCACGCTTCCAGGAAAGCAGCGGGCCAATGGCAGACACTACTACCAACATCGCTATCAGCGGCACAAACATCGTATTAAAAAACGGCGGCCCCACCGAAACCTTACCCAGGCTCAAGACATCAGCAAAGAGCGGATAGAGAGTCCCCAAAAATACCGTCGCCGCGGCCACACTGAGCAAAATGTTATTGATCAGCAGGCTACCCTCTCGTGAAATTGGAGCAAAAACACCGCCATCTTTAAGCATCGGCGCCCGCACCGCAAACAACACCAGTGCTCCCCCAGTCACAACAACCAGCAAACCCAGAATGAATACGCCACGTGCGGGATCACTGGCAAAGCTATGCACGGAGGTTAACACCCCTGAGCGTACGAGAAACATCCCTAGCAACGACAGGGAAAAGGTGATGATCGCCAACAGGATCGTCCAGGCTTTTACGGCATCTCGCTTTTCTACCACGATCATAGAATGCAATAACGCTGTCCCAGTCAGCCATGGCATGAAGGAGGCATTTTCTGTCGGGTCCCAATACCACCAACCACCCCAGCCCAGCGTGTAATAAGCCCACCATGAGCCGCCCA
>JACQAA010000187.1 GCA_016195185.1 Pseudomonadota bacterium
ATTAGCAGCGATCTGACTCATGTTAAGGGGTTGACTCAAGACATGATTATTGCTCTTGGCGAAAAGGGCATCAAGAAAATGGATGATCTCGGTGACCTTGCTGGTGACGAGCTGCGCGAAATACTCGGCAGTGACAAACTGACGGAATCACAGGCCAACACTATCATCATGGCCGCACGGGCCAACTGGTTCCAGGACGAGAACAAAACCGTCAGTAATGGCTAAATAAGAGAAGGTAAAAAATACTCCAATGGCAGATAATACCGATAAAGAAAGCAACAACAAACTCGGCCTGTCGGGCGGTAAAGGCACGCTGAGTTTGAAAGCTCCCGTTGGTGCGGGTGCGGCGCGTCGTAATGTAGCAACGGGCAGGTCGGCAAGGCCCGTCGCAGTGGAGGTCAAGAAAAAACGTGGCATTGAAGCACAGACAGCAAAATCCCGTGCCGACGAGGCGCATGCTGATCTGCACTTGACAGATTCTGAGCGTGAAGCTCGGACGCGTGCCTTGCAACAGGCACAACAAAATCCCAAAGAAACGTCAACAACGCCCTACCAGTCATCTATTGTCGTCAAAAAACGTGGTGTTGACGAGGAGGAAACAAAAAGTTCTGGCCCTGCCCTCCCCGCAGACAGTACTCGTGAACAGGAAATGGCCAGGCTTCGCCAAATCAGTGAATCTGACAGGGGGCGCCGCAAAAATCCGGCGGAGGTTGATGCGCGTAAACATGCACCGAATCCAACAAGCATCATTGCCCCACCTGCGGATAAAAAGCCCACTGGTCGTAAGGTTGATTTCTATGGGCGTACTGTGCCTGACAATTCAGATGATGCGGCGGGAGCTCTCAAAAAACGGCCAGGTACCAGGGCAAACGAACCAAGACGGCGTAATAGCGGCAAGTTGACAGTCCATCAAATTATCAATAACGGTACCCTGCTGGGTGAACAGGATGGCCGGACGCCGAGTATGGCAGCACAGCGTCGTGCGCGTGAGCGTATGCGGGCAAAGCAGGCTGCAGCTTCACAGGAAAAGATTAAGCAGTTCCGGGAAGTAATCATTCCGGAAGTCATCACTGTCCAGGAACTGGCGAACCGTATGACGGAGCGTGTTGGCGATGTCGTCAAAAAATTGATGGGTATGGGCATTATGGCCACCGGCAACCAGAATATAGACGCCGATACCGCCGAGCTGATTGTCCATGAATTTGGACATACCGTGAAACGTGTGCTCGAATCTGACGTGGAATTGGGAACGCATCGTGCTGAAGACAAAGAAGAAAGCCTGCGGGAGCGCCCACCGGTTGTGACAATTATGGGGCATGTAGACCATGGTAAAACCTCCCTGCTCGATGCCATCCGTTCAGCGGACGTCGCAGCGCATGAAGCAGGAGGTATTACCCAGCATATCGGTGCCTACCAGATCCAAACTAAAGGTGGCAAAAAAATTACTTTCATCGACACTCCTGGCCACGCAGCCTTTACCGAGATGCGCGCTCGTGGTGCCGATGTAACGGATATTGTTATTCTGGTTGTTGCCGCTGATGACAGCGTGATGCCACAAACGATTGAGGCAATCAGCCACGCCAAAGCTGCTGGAAAACCGATGATCATTGCTATCAACAAGTGTGATCTGCCGGGTGCCAATCCCGACAAAGTGCGCCAGCAGCTTTTGCAGCATGAAGTTGTTGTTGAGCAAATGGGTGGTGATAGCCAGTGTATCGAAGTATCGGCAAAAACGAAAAAGGGTCTTGAGGAATTGGAGGAAGCAATTCTCTTGCAGGCTGAGGTTCTGCGTCTTCGTTCCAATCCAACCCGTACGGCGATAGGTGCTGTTGTAGAAGCCCGTCTTGAACAAGGAAAAGGCTCTGTTGCCACCGTGCTTGTCCAGAAAGGAACGCTCAAGCCTGGGGATGTGTTTGTCGCAGGTACTGAAACAGGCCGTGTCCGCGCACTTGTTAATGATCGCGGTCAACAGGTAAAGGAGGCTTTTCCCGGGCAGCCAATTGAGGTGTTGGGTTTAACAGGTACGCCTGAAGCTGGAGATGACTTCACAGTCGTCGAAGATGATGCCAAGGCGCGGGAGATCGCAGAATTCCGTTTGCGTAAGAAACGTGCGTTGCACGCGGCCAAGACCAAAGGCGTTCGTCCATTGGATCAAATGATCAGTGAAATTCAGGCTGGTGTTGCAAAGAATCTGCCTGTCCTCATTAAAGGTGACGTGCACGGTTCAGTCGAAGCGATAGTTGGCGCGTTGAATAAACTGACCGAAGACAATAAGGAGGTAAAGGTCCAGATTCTACATTCTGGCGTCGGGGCCATTACAGAGTCGGATATCACGCTGGCAAACGCCTCTAAAGCCATGGTGATCGGCTTTAACGTCCGTGCTAATCCACAGGCGCGTGATCTTGCCAAACGGGATGGTGTTCAGATTAATTACTATTCCATCATTTATGAAGTCATCGATGATGTGAAGGGATTGCTGGGCGGTCTGCTGTCTCCGTCCATCAAGGAAAAATTCATCGGTTATGCCGAAATCCGCAAGGTCTTTAATATCAGCAAGACGGGCAAGATTGCGGGATGTTTCGTCACGGAGGGTCTGGTTAAACGCGGCGCTAAAGTGCGTCTGCTGCGCGACAATGTGGTAATTCACGAGGGAACACTCAAAACTTTGCGGCGTTTCAAGGACGAAGCCCGTGAAGTGCAAAAAGGATATGAGTGTGGTATGGCCTTTGAAAATTATGACGATATTAAAGAAGGCGATATTATCGAGGCATTTGAAATGGAAAGCACAGAACGCCAGCTGGCGTAAGTGATGATGCGCATGAAAAAACCCCGTCCCCATGCCAGCCGGACTCCCCCGGGACAACGCCAATTGCGCGTTGCTGAGCAGGTTCGTCATCTACTGGTAGAAATCTTGCGTCGTGGGCACTTTCGTGATCCTGCACTTTTGGAATCTAACCGGATTACAGTGACGGCAGTTGAGATAGGACCTGATTTGAAGCATGCGACAGTCTTCGTGATGCCCTTGGGTGGCGAGAATGCCGATACATTTCTGGCGGCACTCAACCGGGCCGCCGGATTTTTCAGGAATGAGTTAGCCGTACGTATGGAGCTACGCAATACTCCCAAAGTCACTTTCAAGCTTGACCATAGCTTTGACGAGGCAGAACGCATTGAAAACCTTCTGCGGCAGGAACGGGTGCAGAGAGATTTACGACGAAAAAATGACGAGGATGAAGACTTATAAATGTCTCGTAAAAGAAAAGGCATTTCCGTCAACGGCTGGTTGAATATCGACAAACCACAGGGCATAACGTCTAACCAAGTTATTGGTCGGGTGCGGCGTGCGCTGAATGCACAAAAATTAGGTCATGCAGGAACGCTTGATCCCCTGGCTACGGGAATTCTACCGATCGCTTTGGGTGAAGCAACCAAAACAATTCAGTTTGTGCAAGACCATGACAAAATCTACCACTTTACCATCACCTGGGGTGAGGCGCGTAACACCGATGATAGAGAAGGCAAAGTGACGGCCACGTCAGCTGGTCGCCCGACAGCCGCTGATCTGACCACCCTCCTACCTCGCTTTATTGGTGATATTGAGCAAGTACCGCCACAATTTTCGGCCATTAAAGTGGATGGAGAGCGAGCCTATGCCCTTGCACGTGCCGGAGAAGAAGTAGAATTAGCCCCGCGCGTGGTCTCGGTCTACGACCTGAGACTGCTTAAAGTAACCATGGATACTGCAGAATTTGAACTGGAATGTGGTAAAGGTACCTATGTTCGCTCTATTGCCCGCGATATGGGGCAGATTTTAGGCTGTTTTGGCCATGTTTCGGCCCTCCGCCGCCTGGCTGTTGGCCAGTTTTCAGAGAAAAATGCGATTTCTCTGGACGAATTCGAGAAAATGATGCAATCTCCCAACCCTGATTGCTATTTGTTGCCTGTCGAGACCGTGCTGGACGACATCCCGGCTCTAGCCCTGACGGACAGCGAGATCAGCCGCATCAAGCAGGGTCAGACCATCAAACTGCTGTCGCGTCAGGATATAGGCCGCCTTGATATCGCGGGTATTGACGAGACGACGGATTTGATACTGGCTATCGGGCATGACAAGCCTCTCGCTCTTCTGACAAGGAAGGGCGTTGAACTGCAGCCGATGCGCGTGTTTAACCTCTGACCTTGATAAAGGAGAGCAAGATGTCGATAGATCCAAAGAAGAAACAGACACTTATTAAAAAATACGCCACTGCCCCGAAAGATACGGGCTCGCCCGAAGTGCAAGTCGCTGTTCTGACGGAACGCATTAAAAATCTGACAGAACACATGAAAACTCATAAAAAGGATATGGGCAGTCGCCGTGGCCTACTGACCATGGTTGCTAACCGCCGTAGCCTGCTCAATTATATCAAAAAAGTTGATAGCAAACGCTACGAGACCTTGATCGATAGTCTCGGACTGCGTAGCTAACTAAGAATTTTTGCTTTGAAAAAGCCGCCCAGTTAACGGGCGTCTTTTTTGCGAAGGGGACAGATTTTTGACCGATTCAAAACCCGTT
Source organism: Pseudomonadota bacterium (assembly GCA_016195185.1). GTDB lineage: Bacteria > Pseudomonadota > Alphaproteobacteria > Micavibrionales > UBA2020 > PALSA-926. The sequence continues at coordinate 4,556 of JACQAA010000187.1, forward strand.
CGCTATTGGATGAAGATTGCAACAGTCGCTTTGTCGCTATCGGCAGAAAACGACTGCCGCAATATTTCAATGGCGGATGCCGAAGGCCTCGGCGGCTTGATGCACGTCAGCTATCTCGGCACTATTGATTTTGCCGGAGAAACAGCTGAACAAAGCATTGATGAAACAAAAGGCATGTTGACCGGAAAATACGGCGACTTCCTTGACTTCGCTTCCTTTCTCATCGAAAAGGATGGCGAGATACAATCAGCATCGATCATCACGCTCTATCACGGAAAGCCATTACTGGCAGATATCCTCACCAAACCTGATGCACAGGGGAAAGGTCTGGCGGGACGTCTGATCCAGCGCTCTATCGATGCGCTGGCGGCAGCGGGGTACAGAGAGCTATATCTTGTTGTTACTGAGGGTAATCCAGCAGAAGCGCTCTATCTGAAGCTGGGTTTCGGGAAACTGGGACCTGCCACACCCAGGCAACCGCCACCAGCACCCTGCTAAAAAGCCGCCTGAAAACAGACAGGGTATGGTGATAGGTCAGAAAGTGGGACTGACCGCTTTATCACTACACATCGGCGATGTGTCGCCGGCTTTTTATGACTGAGGACTGTTAAACTTGCTGGCGCGTGGAAATCCGTTGGGCGGCAGCATACCCGCCTGGGCACGCTCGCCAATCCATGACTTCAGAGATTTTTCGACCCGTTCTTTGCCCGCGCTATACCACGTCAAGCCCTCTTTCAGTGCGAAGCACTTTGCATCAGATAAGCCGCCGTCTTTGTAGCGCTGCAGAATGACGCCCACACCGCGCGTCATTTCCGGGATCTCGCCCAGTTTGAAAATCAGCAACTTTCTGTTCTGCCCAATCACGGCGACATGATCTCCTGTTACAGGCGTGCATACACGGGCTTCGACATTATCTTTAACCAGCAAGCATTGTTTACCGTTTCTGGTTTGAGAGAAAATTTCTTTCTCTGGCACAATAAAACCGCGTCCATCATCGGCAGCTATCAGAAGTTTTCTTTCCGGGTCGTGTTTCATCAACGTGACGATGTCGGCTTCATTTTGTAAATCGATCATCAGACGCACCGGCTCACCAAAGCCACGTCCGGATGGCAGTTTATCTGCACCAATCGTGTAGAACTTTCCGTTTGTGCCAAATACGATGAGTTTATCTGTAGTCTCGGCATGGAAGGCGAACTTTTCAGCATCGCCTTCCTTATAGCTGATCTGAGCAATCTTATCTGGTTCCAGGTGCCCTTTCATCGCCCGAATCCACCCTTTTTCTGAGCAAATCACGGTAATCGGCTCTTTCTCAATAAAGGCATCGAGCGGTATATCGATTCCTGCAGGAGCTTTGCCGATTTTAGTGCGTCGTGCGCCGAGTGCCGTATTTGGCGCGAAGGCCTCATAGATCGCCTTAATCTGTTTTTTTAACTCTGACATCTGCCGTATTTTGCCATTGATAAGCTTCCCCAGTTCCTCTTTTTCAGCCAGCAGGGCCTTATGTTCGCTCCTTATTTCAAACTCTTCCAACTTCCGCAAGGAGCGCAGGCGCATATTCAGGATGGCATCGGCCTGCACTTGTGTTAGTTTGAACCTTTTGATCATCCTTTCTTTGGGGTCTTCTTCCTGACGGATAATCTTGATGATCTCGTCGATATTGAGGTAGGCAATCAGCAGCCCACCCAGCACTTCCAGTCGGTGTTCGATATTGGCAAGCCGATGCTTGGAACGACGTACCAGCACCTCCTGACGGTGGTTGATAAAGGCCTGCAGCACCTCTTTCAAATTCATTACACGTGGTATGATTCCGCCGTCTAGCACGTTCATGTTCAGCGGGAAGCGGCTTTCAAGGTCTGTCTGGCGGAACAATTGTTCCATCAGTAACTCAGGGTCAACCCCTTTGTTTTTGGGTGACAGTACGATCCGGACGTCTTCTGCCGACTCATCGGTCACGTCATCCAAAAACGGGATTTTCTTGTTGACAATAAGTTCGGCAATTTTTTCGATCAGACGTGATTTTTGAATCTGATAGGGAATTTCTGTGACAACAATTTGCCAGTTATCGCCCTTTAGTTCTTCTTTACCCCACTTGGCGCGCACACGGAAGCTGCCACGCCCTGTTTCATAAGCGTTGACAATGTTAGCCCGATCTTCAGTCAGCAGACCGCCGGTAGGAAAATCTGGTCCTTTGACGTGCTTTAGCAGGTCACGGACGCTGCAATCAGGGTTATCAATCAGTGTTTCCAATGCATCGCATAATTCGGCGGCGTTATGCGGCGGGATGGAAGTCGCCATACCAACCGCGATGCCGGAAGAACCATTCGCCAGAAGGTTAGGAAAATTGGCTGGCAGCACAATTGGTTCCATTGTGTCGCCGTCGTACGTTGCACGGAAATCTATCGCCTCTTCGTCAATACCCTCGAGTAGGAGTTGCGAAACAGCCGTTAGGCGTGCCTCGGTATAGCGCATGGCGGC
>JACQAA010000026.1 GCA_016195185.1 Pseudomonadota bacterium
AGGTCCTGCAGGAGACAGCGAGGAAACCGGCGACGGTGCGGAGCCAAAAATATCTTTAACGACACTAGATATGTCCGGCACATGTTCTGGCGCATCAGCCTTCCTAAACATGTCTCTTGCGCCATCGGTAAACGGCGGTGGTGGTGTCACTTTCTGCGCTATCCCATCCTTGGGTGCATCAACAATCGGGGGCGTGTCATTGTCTTCGCCCATATCAAAGGCGACTACCCTTGGTCTGAGCAAGAACACAAGCTCCGTATTATGTTTGGTAACCGCGTGGCTGGTCGTGAACAGGGGTGTCATGAAGCCGGGGCCAGAATCGTTGAAGTCGGCTTTCTCAGACACAAGGCCGCCAATCAGTATCGCATCACCGGGGCGAACACGAATTTGTGTCTGCAAGCTACGCGTCGTGGTCTGAGGCAGTTGAACGCCGCCGAAGTCCTGCAGCTGTAACAACTCATCGAGAGTAATGCTGAGATCACCGTAAACGGTCGACTGATCCCACGCACTTGACACGGTCATCTGAAGGCCGGTTGTGACCGTGTCCGTGTTCGGAGTGACGGTCGGCGTACATGGCGTCGGAGAGCATGGTGTGGTGGTTGTGCTCTTGATAAAATTCTGCTTTTGCTGCACAGAGAAGGCCGCCTTTGCCCCCGACAACAGTGTTATCTGTGGCTGCGAGATTGTTTTAACGTTGCCCCGGGAAGAGATAAAATCTAAAACCATGGTGGAGGTGACGGAGCCGCTGCCATTCGCATAGGATGGCGTGATCGCAACCGGGGCGCCTGGACCGGTTTTAATGGTGCTGCCGCTGCCGCCGGGCAGAACAGCATTAATGCTGAAATTACCCAGGTGATTGAACAGTGCGCTCCAATCAATGCCTGTACGGTTGGCGTTGTCCAGCGTTACTTCCCAGATATTGGTTTCAAAGACAATCAACGCTGTATTTTTGCGGAGACGCTCGAAATACTGCAACGCATATTTATGAGACCGCTGTGTAGCCGTATAAATCATAACCCGCGTCGCTTCATCGACAGTAGGAGTCGTCCCTATCACGGCCCTAAGCCCCGCGGCGATTTGATTGTAAGCGGTGGCACTGCCGCTGGATGAAGGTGTTGAACTCGTCGTGGAACCACTACTACTGCTGCTGGTACTGGATGCGGCGCTACTGGCCGAAGAGGCACTCCCGGATGTTCCGGCGATGGGGGGCAGATCAACAACGAAAGTTTCGGTATTCTTGATCGTCAGCGTGTCTGACTCGAAGTGGCAGTACAGATCCGCTAACGAGCACACCCTGTTTACCACACACGACATTCGGCATCACGTCTTCTCTCAGCGGCTGCGGCACCAGCACATCCCGCCCCAGTTTTACCCGCGTTATCGGATCACGCTTTTCGTTCAGCCCCTCATAGCGATCATTCGGCGGCATGACCGTAGGCACCCTGCTCGTGCTTCCGTTCGGTGCATCAACAGGAGCACATGAAATAGTCAGAAAAAGGGGCAGCATCAATATCGCCGCGCGAAGAAGCCCATTTCTGATGACACATGCGCTCAGAATTTTTTTCATCTCAGCGGACACCCCGTTCGACCAAACGTCCAACCATAGAAACCAGCCTGTCTCTTTGGACCGGCTTCATCAAAACGCTTGCAACACCTAGCTTGCCAGCCTTTTCCAGGATGGTCGTATCTTGATCGCCCGTCACCAGAATAACAGGAATTTTGTACCCATCCGCCCGCGTTATAGCGATGAAGTCGAAGCCGCTCATCGGCTCCATACGCACATCTACAACAGCTACCGAGATGTCTCTATTCATAAGGTCCAGCGCCTCGTTCCCATCGACTGCCTCAATTGTCCTGTAACCAGCGCCCTGAAGAAAGGTGACGATCTGTATCCTGACAAAATCATTGTCTTCAACAACAAGAACTGTGTGCTGTTCGCCCATGCGCTCTGAATCTTGTCACAACTTGTGATAAAGATCCCCCCTTCACTGTAGCCTTACCGCGAGCAACCCCTTGCCCTTAAGTATCTAGAAAAGCTACTGTTTATAATGATACCCTAATTTAAAGAACATGCACAACTTATTTAAATGGCGTGCATAATGCACCGATCAGTGGCATAAAAGAGAAAGACCTCTTCGAATGGGAAACCTCTCAATCATGCTGTGGGCCATCTCGATATTTTCATATCTTCTTATTTTTTCTCTTCTCGCCGCTTTGGCATATCGTGATCTCAAGGAGTACATATTGCCGGACTCTCTGAACGCAACCCTAGCCCTTGCGTTTTTATCTTTTCATATCATTACACAATGGCACGTCATTGCCCCTATGGAATCCCTCTGGGGCGGCGTCATGGGCGGTGGCCTGCTGCTCTTGATTCGAACGATAGCCAACAAATTCTACAAAGCTGATTCTCTTGGGCTGGGAGATGTTAAGTTAATGGCTGCGGCCGGACTAGGCTTGGGACAACCCCATATCCTTGTTGCGCTCATCATTGGGTCTGGGATGGGGTTATTGCATGGACTCTGTATAGGCTACGCTGATAGAAAAACAAACAAGCGCAAAATGTCCCTTGATCAAGTCAATGTTCCGGCTGGGCTGGGGCTGACCGTCGGAGTTGCCATGGTGACACTTTACCAATTCGGGTTTGAATGGCTAAAAACGAAATGAACACAGCACAGGAAAATAAGGGCCCCCTCAAGGGAGTGCGTGTCTTCGACATGTCACGCATTCTGGCGGGTCCCAGCGCCACGCAAATTCTGGGCGATTTAGGCGCCGACATCCTCAAAATTGAAAAGCCCGGCGCCGGCGATGATACCCGTAAGTGGGGGCCCCCGTTCCTTAAAGACAAAACCGGCGATGATACCTCAGAAAGCTCCTACTATCTCTCTGCCAATCGCAATAAAAAATCCTTTACCCTCGATTTCACACAGCCAGATGGACTCAAGATTGCTAAAAGAATGCTCGACAAATGCGACATCCTGTTTGAAAACTACAAACCCGGCACACTTGAAAAGCACGGACTAGGCTACGAACAGCTGAAAAAGGAATTCCCACGCCTGATCTATTGCTCTCTGACCGGTTTTGGTCATACCGGCCCTTATAGGGATCAGGGTGGCTATGATTACATGATTCAAGGCATGGGCGGCATGATGAGCCTGAACGGCCCCGTCGAGGGCCATCCCTACAAACTGCCCATTGCTCTCACCGACATCATGACCGGTCTTTACAGTCTGACCGGTATCCTGGCGGCGCTTTATTATCGCGAAAAAACCGGGCAAGGACAGTTTATTGATATTGCACTGCTGGATACACAGGTGGCCGTCCTCTCAAATGCGGCCCAGTATTATCTCACGGGGGGGCAAGTGCCGCCACGTATGGGCAATGCGCACCTGACTATAGTCCCATACGAGGTCTTCAAGGCTGCCGATGGCTACATTATTCTGGCTGTCGGCAATGACCGGCAGTACCGGGATTTCTGCATATCGGCAGGGCGTCCGGAGCTGTATCAAAATGCTGGTTACACCGAAAACAAAAACCGCGTGAAGAACCGGAAGATTTTGGTGCCCATTATCAGCGAGATTATCGCGCAGCACCCTGTCCAGTATTGGTTATCCGAGCTCGAAAAATTGGGCGTCCCCTGCGGCCCCGTCAATACGCTGGATCAAGTCTTCGCTGACCCGCAGGTCAAGGCACGCAACATGGCCATGAAAATGAAGCATTCCGGCACAACGGAACCGATCACTCTCATCGCCAATCCGCTGTTCCTGTCGGAAACCCCCGTTTCCTATCGCCATGCCCCACCGACACTGGGCGGAGACACACTGGATATTTTAAAAACCGAGTTGCAGATGAACGATGACGACATCAGTCAGCTGAAACAAAAGGGGGTTGTATAATATGCCGCTCACGACTGCAAAAAAGCCTCTCGCTAAAACAGTCTTCCCGCATAAAGATTTTATCAGCATCGCCGATCTCAGTTGTGATGACATCTCTCACGTTCTTGATTTGGCGGAACATTACGTTGTCCAGAACCGCCGCATGTCACAGATCAATGCCTTGCTCAAAGGGCTGGTCATGATCAATCTTTTTCTTGAGAACTCTACCCGCACGCGATTGTCATTCGAAATGGCTGCCAAGCGCCTGGGTGCAGGGGTCATTAATATGACTGCTGAAGGCTCCTCGATCAAAAAGGGGGAAAGTTTTATCGACACGCTTAAAACCCTCAATGCTATGCGACCGGATCTTTTGATTATTCGTCATAGTGAAGAAAATTCTGCACACAAGGCTGCCGATATTCTGGAGTGCCCGGTCATCAATGCCGGCGACGGCACCGGTGAACATCCAACACAGGCGATGCTTGATGCGCTGACATTGCGCCGCCACTTCAGGTCCCTGAAGGAGTTAAATGTTACTATCTGCGGCGATATTCTCCACAGCCGTGTCGCCCACTCTAATGGTATCTTGTTAAAAAAGATGGGTGCCAACGTCAAATGGGTCGGGCCACAGGAATTTCTACCCCCTTCTCTTGACAAAGCCACTACCAGTATGGAGGAAGGGCTGTCGGGTGCCGATGCCGTTATGGTGCTGCGCATCCAAAAGGAGCGTTTGCAGAAATCTCCTTCTTTCACCGAGGAAAGCTATTTCCGTGACTATGGCCTGACAACGGAAAAACTGGCCTTGGCTAAAGAGGGGGCGGTAATACTGCATCCGGGACCGATGAACCGCGGCATCGAAATCGAGGCGACTCTCGCCGATGATCCCGGACGCAGCTTAATCACCATGCAGGTGGAAATGGGAGTCGCGGTCCGCATCGCCTGTCTGGATTTACTGACGCGACACAGGAGATAAAAACCGCCTCTTATTCCACGAACCGGAATGTCAACCCCTTCAAATAAGCCGTTTCTGGCAGAAGCGGGTGGACAGGATGGTCAGGCGCCGCCCCGGAAATTTTAACCAGTTGAAAAGGTCTGCCGGATTTAGCCAAACCTTCCGTGACGGAATCCGACAGCTCGTTCACCCCCGCATGGGATGAGCAAGAGGCAAAGAAAAGGACGCCGCCCTTCTGTACCAATGGCGCCGCCAGCCTGGCCAACTTCATATATCCTCTCAATCCGGCTCCGGTGTCCTTGCGGGATTTGATAAAGGCAGGAGGATCCAACACAACGACATCATATTTTTTACGCGCACTGACCAGATTTTCCAGCGCCTCAAAGGCCTTTCCCGCGATCACCTGACATTTTTTTTCAATGCCGTTCAGAAGTGCGTTCTTCTCAACCATGTGCAGTGCTGGTGCAGAACTGTCAACAAACGTAATATTAGCGGCCCCCGCTCGCCCGGCCGTCACACCAAATCCACCGGTATGGCAAAAAACATCCAGCAGCGATCCGCCTTGGGCCAACTGCGCCACCCAGGCACGATTTTCCCGCTGATCAAAGAACCAACCGGTTTTCTGGCCCTCTACCACATCGACGTGGAATGATGTGCCATTCTCGACGATCTGGATTCCGCCTGAAGGTATAGTGCCGTGCACAACACGCACATACTGTTCAAGCGACTCCTGTTCTCGCGCTGCCGTATCATTCTTGAGTACAATGGCTCGGGGTTTGACAAACTGTTGCAGAGCTGCCTCAATATGCGGCCACAGCAATTCCATTCCCGCTGTATTGACCTGACAAAGATAAATTGTTTATCAACGGCCTGGCCTTCCTGCAGCGTCAGCACCCGACCGACCAGTTGCGGTTTCGGGTTAAGAAATCCGCGCGCAACAAAATCGCCCTTGTCCCGTACAAAATCAACCAGTTGTCCCGGAGATAGCGCTGCCACGTCCTTGCTGTTGATGACTTCTGAACGAAACACCCACGGATAGCCAAGCCTCAGCCGTCTGACAGAACGCTCATCGACACGCAGAGAGGGCAAACTGGTCATTTTTCTTCTTTCCCGATCTCATCATCCTCACATATACTATCACTCTATCCGCTTGTCACAAACTAGAGGCACTACATGTTCTTTCCTGCCCTGAAAATTGCCATTTCGGCCTGTGTAATAGCTTTTGCCTCTTGGCTGTCGAACAAGAAACCGGAGCTGGCTGGTTTCATCATCGCATTGCCACTCAGCACAATGTTGGTCCTGCTGTTTTCCTATGCCGAATATCACGATCCAGCTGCCAGCATCCGTTTTGCCAGAAGCATTCTGGCGGCCATCCCGATGTCACTGCTGTTTTTTGTACCTTTCCTACTGGCTGACCGTCTCCCTTTCGGTTTTTGGGGGACTTATGCAGCGGGGTTCATCTTGCTGGTGATTGGCTATTTCGCCCATACCTTCATCATGAAACTGTTCTAGTTCAGGCAGCTACCAGTTCGGGCACGCTATTGTTCATGGCCTTGCGCAGCACTGCCGCTAAAGCGCCTACCTCGCCACGGCTACCGGCCCAAACACGTACCGGCGTCATCCCTGGACGCTCGTATTCGGCTTGCAGGATGGCCTCCGCCCCTTCATCCCTGCTGCCTTTTGCATCAATCAGTTTTAATTTGAAGCGGCTTTTGTTAACAACAGCCACAACGAGAGCGTCTTTTAAGCCAGCAGCGATTGTGTCCGCATACCGTGCCGCAGAGCCTGGCAACGGGTAAAGATCGCCGTGGGTTTTTCCGGACGGTACGATCTCCACCATTCCGGGACGCGACATCCGGCACTCAGGAAGGCTGGACATACTGGCTACCGACGCTGCAGGAGATTGTTGAGGCGACTGCTGCTCGAGTTCTTTATCAGTATTTCGTACACATTGATTCAGATGATCAACCGCGTACCACAAGGCGTTCTCCATACTCACCCCCGTCGACTGAAATAAGCTGTACAGACCGCGCAACCCCATCACGGCATCCACGTCACTGTCAGAACCAATTTGTTTTAAATATTTTTCAAGCAACTTTTTATCCATGAATACACCTGTTACATATCGGAAAATAAATCCGGTTTCTCGGGCCGGTATTTGACATCAAAAAATTCGTCGAATGAAGAAATAGACCTGTTAATATCTCCCTG
>JACQAA010000188.1 GCA_016195185.1 Pseudomonadota bacterium
ATTATCGGTATCACAGTGGCATGGCGTGGGCCCGATTAAGCGGGATCGGATAGAGACGGAACAGGCCGCCCTGTCGAAACAGTTTGGGGACTTATTGGAACAATTATCAAGCGAGCAACAAACTATCCGCGTTATACGACAGAAGCAGATCGATAGCCGTGAAGAATACATCCGACTATCCAGTGTTTGCCCCTAAATACTGCAGTGGAAAGGCCGGAAAGTCGGTTGTGTTTACTTCGGGTCGGTACGACGGTAACCTGCTGAATTCACTTGAAATATCAATGTAGTGCCAGGCCAATGGCATTCCGGCCTCTTCCAAGGGTGTGTGTTTTGATTTATCATGCATGCAGATTCGGTTTGCATGGAGTCATGACAACATGGACGAGAAAAGAGATATGGGTCATGCCGCACGGGCGGCGGAGGGGCGGGCTGCGTGGACCGCGAGGTGGAATGAAGCGTGGGAGGCTGCGGATAAGGCAGCAGGTAGCGAGGAGAGTCTGGCGGATAGAGCGGCGGGTCGCCGGGCCTGGGCAGGGGTAATGATAGCTGCCAGAGATGCCGGTCCTCCACCAGCCAGCGATGCAAAGGAAAATGAACAATGGGCCTCAGCTTGGGCGGCAGCCTGGACAGCCGCTTGGGAGGCTGCTATACCAGCGGCAAAAGTTGTGCTCGAGGACAGGGGTGGTAATGGCTCAACTCATCCCCCCCGCCCGGGAGTAGCGGCAGATCGTGCAGCGCGGGCTGCTGCAGGCCGGAACGCCGGCTGTGTCGCGTGGAATGATATGTACCGTGCTGAAATAAAAAAGTGACTTGACGGACTGCTCAGCAGTCCTGGTAAAAGCCCAACTAAAATCTTTTCAGCAGGCTGAGGAATATGCGGGTTGCATTGTTATTCTCCGAGGCAACCTGCCGCGTCAGAGGGACATCCGCCTCGAGATAGCCCAAAAAATCATGTGCCAGGTTAAACCGTACACCGCCGCCTGTAGAAGTCAGCGAGGCTGTGCCATTCTCTCCGACGGCGGGGTCAATATTAATGACCCTGCCGCTATCGAGAAAGGCATACAGTTGATAAGACTTAACGAGGTCACCCTGTATCAGCTGGCCATAGCGGATCTCGCCAACCCCTGCATAGCCCTTGTCTCCGGCGATTTCACCGGAGTCATAGGCGCGGCCATAACTCTCTCCACCAACTGTGAATTCTTCTGATGCCAGCAGCGGGTCATTTGACGCCTGTCCGGTAGCGGACAGATATAGAGACCAGTCGCCCCATAGCTCTTGGATTCTTGTCGCTGTCAGGTTTGCGCGCATGAAGTCGTGTTCGCCGTTAGCACGGGATCTTCCGATCCCATCATCTGTTGCATTGAGGGCTTTCAGGCCATGCGTCAATTCCAGGTCAAACTGGTTCACGCCGCGCAGCGAGTCGGTAAAGTCAAGATGTCCGGCAGCCCGCACATGGCGAACACGGTCTTTCGACACGTTGATCCCGGCGACATCAGTGCTGGAATTCAGCAGGTTGAAGCTGGTGATGAGATTGATGTTCATTTGGCGTCCACGGACCACAGGGTATAAGCCTTCAAGATCAAACAGAGAGGTGTATCCTTTGATAGCCAGATTGCTGATATTGCCGCCAGGGGCGGTGTCTGTACTGGCAAAACGGCCCTTGAGCCGAAACCCTTCGCTGCCAAGCTGCTCTTCATGGGTTATTTCCCCATATCTCAGCTCTTGTGTTTGGGAAGCGGAAATGCCGCGCACAGTCGTACGGTCATGGATACCAAAAGCATCATTGATCGCCCCCACCGCTTGACCGCGGAATGGGCCCAGAGGCTTGGAGCCCCGGTCATCAAAGCTGATAGAGCCCTCAAGCTTTTTTTCCTCGGTATCAATGACCAAATCTCCGGCGCCGACAGTTTTGGAGGGCTTAATAAAGCTGCGGGCTTTGACACCCGGCAGGTCATTAATGAGCAGCAAGTATCTCTCAATCACTTTGGTATTGGCTGGACCGGAGGACATAATTTTGTTGGCCATCCTCCTGATGACACCATGATCATCCTTGAATGTTCCAACGATGCTGACATTGGCAATACGTCCTTCAACCGCCTGGAAATGTACTACGCCATTGGCAATTTTTTGCGGCGTAATGATCACGCGCGAAAAAACATAGCCATCGTTTCTGTATTGCCGCGTCATGTCATGCGCAATGGTATTCAGGTCGGCGAACGAGACTTTCTCACCCAGATATTCTTTGTAGATGCTCTTGAAAGATTCGCTTGTGTAGACGGTGGAGTGGTCAAGAACAACGGACTTCAGAACAAACACTTTTCCGGTGCTGGCTTTACCTGTTATCTCGTCCATCTTGGGTATAGGGACGGGTGCTTCGATGCTGGAGGGAGGGCGCTCTTTTCCTCCGAGACCCTGAGTGACAACTCCCGACTCCGCCGACGGGGGGATAACCACTGCAACTGCCACTTTGAAGGTAAGGGGTAGCGCCAGAGCTATGCCTGCCAGAATAACGAAAGTGTGAAACGATTTTCTCTGCACGAATATAACACTTTGGAATGTTGGCTGTTTTGCCCTGGATTATGTCCTTGGGACACTGGGGCTATCCCAAAGCGTAAGCTACATAAGATTTTACGTACTTTCAAATAGAAAATATTAAACTTCACAATAGGTGACGTGTATTTCGAGATGTTTTAAATAACCATAATCTTCAAGAGTCCGGAAGCATATCAATTTTGCGTGCAGTTTTTATCCGCTCCTGTCCGCCGATTAAGGAGCATAATCACGAATTCCAAAGTAAACTATAGCACAGGAGGTTAAGGAGGCATGCGTAGACAGTGTTTTTCCAACGGCATTAGAAGATTACACTCTAAATTAAGAACTCAACTTTCTTCCTCCATAAATATAATACATGACCGGAATAACGATCAGTGTCAGCACTGTCGTTGTGACCATACCACCCACCATCGGCAAGGCAATGCGGCGCATGACGTCCGAGCCGAAACCTTCGGTGAAGAAGATCGGCAGGAGGCCGGCAATGATCACTGAGACCGTCATGAGTTTGGGTCGGACACGCAGCACTGCCCCGTGCATCACGGCATCGAATAGCTCCTGCATATTCTGTGGTGGGTGGTGGCGTACCTGATGATCGAGGTAAATCAGCATGACGACAGCCGTTTCCACGGCGATACCGGCAAGCGCAATGAAACCCACTGCCACAGAAACTGAGAAGTTGTACCCCGCCAGATAAAGAGTCCAGACCCCACCAATAAGACCGAAAGGCAAGGACAGCATGACCATCAGCGTGCGGTCGAGCCTGCCGAAATGGATAACCAGCAGGATAAAGATGATGGCGATGGTCACGGGGATAGCGATGTTGAGTCTTTGTTGCGCTTCCAGCATTTGCTCGAACTGGCCCGACCAGCCGACAGAATACCCTGTGGGTAGTTTAACTTTTTCAGTGACAACTTTCTGCGCCTCCTTGACGTAGCTTCCGATATCTCTACCTGTAATATCCACGAATACCCATCCGTTCAGGCGGGCATTTTCGGAGACGATCATTTGCGGCCCCGGCGCGAGTTTAATGGTCGCCAGTTCACCCAGCGGGATTTGTGCACCGTCAGGGGTTGCGACAAGGATATTGCTCACATCTTCGGCAGACTCGCGGAAAGGCCGGTCATAACGAAGCATTATGCCGTACCGCTCACGTCCCTGCACAGCTTCGGCAAGACGCATCCCGCCCAGAGCCGTCGCAATGACATCCTGCACCGTGCCAAGATCAATACCATAGCGGCCAAGGGCATCGCGGTTAGGCTCGACCTCAAGGTATTTTGCGCCAACGACGCGATCCGCAAAGGCCGAGCGGGTGCCGGGAATATCTTTTACTGCTTGCTCCACCTGTACGGCAATATCGCCGATGGTATTGAGGTCAGCGCCGGAGATTTTGATGCCAACAGGCGTTCGGATGCCTGTCGTTACCATATCGAGGCGGATTTTGATCGGATATCCCCATGAATTGACCAGCCCCGGCATTTTAACGGCAGCATCCATTTCCTTGATGAGTTTTTCGACGGTCATACCGGCACGCCACTGGTCGCGAGGCTTCAGTTTGACCCATGTTTCAATCATGGATACGGGTGCTGGGTCGGTCGCCGTTCCTGCCTGTCCTGCCTTGCCAAATACCAGTTCAACTTCCGGTGTTTGTTTAATAGTGCGATTGGTTGTTTGCAGGATTTCTTTTACTTTGGTCACTGACACACCCGGCAAGGTGGTCGGCATATAAAGCAGATCGCCTTCATAAAGGGCGGGCATAAACTCTGAGCCTGTGCGCATGATCGGCCATGCCATGCTCAACAACAGCAGCATAGCAAGGAACAGTGTCAGCCGCTTGGCGCGTAGAGCCATTGTCAGGATGGGTTTATAAAGCACGATAAAGAAACGGTTGACAGGGTTGGCATCTTCCGTGCGGATACGGCCACGGATAAGCCAGAGCATCAGAAGCGGCACGACAGTCACTGAGAGAATAGCGGCCGCTGCCATAGAATAGGTCTTGGTAAAGGCCAGCGGAGTGAACAGACGTTCCGATTGTCCTGTCAGGGCAAAAACCGGCAGAAACGAAACTGTAATAATCAGCAGGGAGAAAAACAATCCCGGCCCGACTTCTTTAGCTGCTAAAATCAAAGCATTCGTTTTTTGCTGTAACGGCGTGTCTTCCGGCAGTTCCGACAACTTGCGGTGCGCATTCTCGACCATGACAATGGAAGCATCTACCATCGCGCCAATAGCAATCGCAATACCGCCCAGCGACATAATATTGGCGGTGATTCCCTGCCATGACATGATGATGAATGCGGCAAGAATGCCCAGCGGCAAGGTTACGATAGCCACAAAGGACGACCGCACATGCAGCAGGAACAGAAGGCAGACCAAGGAAACGACAATGGCCTCTTCGATAAGTTTATGTTTTAGGTATTCCACTGACCCTTCAATAAGGGGGGCGCGGTCATAAACGGGGACAATCTCGACACCTTCAGGCAGTCCGGGCTTAAGGCTTTCAATTTTATTCTTAACTGCCTTTATAACTTCAAGGGCATTGTTGCCTGGTCGCATGATAACGATGCCAGCAATAACTTCGCCTTCGCCATTCAGCTCGGTCACACCGCGTCTGAGTTCAGGGCCTTCGATGATACGGGCAACATCTGTCAGCCTGACGGGCGTGCCAGCTTGTGTTTTCAGGGTAAGCTTTTCAAGGTCAGGGATGCCAGTGACATAGCCTTTGGAACGCACAACAAATTCTGTTTCAGCCTGCTCAATCACGCGGCCGCCTGTTTCACGGCTGGAGGATTTGATGACTTCCTCGACGCGGGAAAGCGGAATATTGTAGGCACGGAGTTTTGCGGGATCGACCAGAACCTGATATTCCTTGACGAACCCGCCCACACTGGCCACTTCCGATACGCCCGGCACGGTTGCTAATTCAAATTTCAGGAACCAGTCCTGCAACGTGCGCAGCTGCGATAAATCATGCTTTCCTGACTTATCCACGAGTGCATATTGGAATACCCAACCCACGCCCGTTGCGTCAGGTCCGATGCGTGTCTGGGCATCAGGCGGTAATGAAGATTGAATTTTTGATAATGCTTCCAGCACCCGCGAACGCGCCCAATAAGGGTCTGTGCCATCCTTAAAGATCACATACACAAATGATGCGCCGAACATTGAGAAGCCGCGTACAATCTTCGCCTTTGGCAATCCCAGCATGGCGGTCGAAAGGGGATAAGTCACAAGGTTTTCGATGATCTGCGGTGCCTGTCCTTCAAAATCTGTGCGGATAATGACCTGTGTATCCGATAAGTCAGGGATGGCATCCAACGGCGTATGCCGTACGGCAAAAATCCCTCCAGCCAATATGAGCAGAGCCATGATGGAGATCAGCAGAGGATTTTTTATCGACCATTCGATGACACGGGCGATGAAAGTTTGGGTTGGATCGTGTGACAGGTTACTGTTTTCCATGATCCAGTTTCTCCAAAGATTCTCTTAAGGAAGATTCCGAGTCAATCATGAACTGGCTGCTGGTGACGATTTCCTCTCCTTCTTTAAGGCCGGACAGGATTTCCGTTCTGCCATTGCTGGTCATGCCGGTTTGTACGTCATGCGCCTGAAATTTCCCGCCACCAATGGCAACAATAACATGGCTACCCGCACTGTTTTGCAGCACCGCCTCACTTGGCACGGTTATACGCTCGGCGGCAGCAGAGGAGAATTCCACCGTCGCATAAGCTGAAGGTTTGAGTGCACCGCCTTTGTTCTCAACAACAAGACGGATTTTGACTGTTCGCGCCTCCGTGTTAACGGTTGGATAAACATAGTCCACCGTTGCATCATAGGGCTGTTCGGCACCAGAAAATAGAACTTTGGCGGTGTTGCCGATCTCGATTGTTGCCGCATCTTTTTCAGGTACCGCAGCCTCTACCCAGACGACCGATAAATCCTGAATATGGCCGATCTCATCCCCCGCCTTCAGATAATGTCCGTTGCGAATTTCCAGCTTATAAAGCACGCCATCTGCTGGAACATGAAAGGGTACGTTGTCAAACGGCTCGCTCGTTTTTGCAATCTGATCGAGCGTCACGTCATCGACACCGAGCAGCTTCATGCGTTTCCGCGCAGCGGCAGCCATATCCTTAAAACCGCCGGAAAGAGCGGCGATATAGTCGCTTTGCAGTCCGGAAAGCTCGGGACTGACGAGTGTATAAAAGACTTCGCCTTTTTTAACAACATCTCCTTCAGCGCTGTATTTCAGGTCTGCAATACGGCCTTCCACCTGACTGAACATATCGACACGCGCACGCTCATTCGGCATGACAATGCCTGTCGCTCGCACGCCGCCACCAAAACTGCTTTTGCCGACAGTTTCCGTGCGGACACCCATCTTCTGAATGTTCTCGGCAGGGATAGAGACAACAGGTTTATTTCCAGACGATGTTACGTTTTCATCTGCGTATTTCGGCACCAGTTCCATATCCATGAAGGGTGATTTGCCCGGCTTGTCGAATTTCTTACCTGGCACCATTGGATCATACCAATAGAGCACCTTGCGCTCCGCTGGAGCCTGAACAGCGCTTTCTTCAGCCTGTGCAGGGGGTTGGCTCATTTCATGCTGATGCTCCGTGTCTGCGATTTGCACCAAATCCATGCTGCAGATCGGGCATTTTCCCGGCCTGTCTGAAATAATCTGCGGGTGCATGGGACAGGTATATTTCACCGCTGCCGCTTCTTCGGCATAGGCCACCGTAATGATGCCCCCCTTGGAAAAGTTATCCAAACCGGTATGCATATGCGGAAGCAACGCAGGGCCGGCCCCTGTCAACAATGCCTGAGCGCCGATAGCAACACCCATTAGAAGCGGCAGTGATGATCGTTTCATTTATTTACTCTCCATTTTCATGTCTTTCATGTCCATTTGCATACCTAGTTCACCGGATTCAAATACGGCTTTTCCCCCCTTAACCTCTTTGACCTTTTCGAGAGGAAGCGTGCAGCAAGGGCACTGCCCTGGCTCTGGAGAGAACCACGTGGGCTTCATGCCACAGGAATAAACCGGCTTTGACTGCTGCAGACGTTCAATCGCTTGCTGTTCCATTAATGGCGAAGGTTTATTGGCGGGATCAGACAGATCGGCCTTAGAGGAGCCTTCAACAATAATCACCCCTTTCATTCCTACCGTTTCATGCGGATGGCAATGATAGCGGTAAGTGCCAGCCGTAGTAAAAACATGCGACCATTGCTGTCCTTTCTTCTCCAGCATCGGACTTTCAAACGGTTGGGAATTTTCCGGAACGCTCTCCGACATGACCCCGTGCATGTCATCTTGCGCATTGACCCAGGTGACTTGATCGCCAGATTGAATCTTAAGCTCCTGTGGTTCGAAACGGTACTTGCCTCCATCCGAGAGCATTTTGACGGCGTAATCCTTTGCTTGTGCCAGTGTGGACGACAAAAGAAAGTTGGCTACAGCTATAGCGACTAAAAGTGGTTTTCTCATTGTGGTTCCTCCGTGATGTAGTGGTTAAAATCGGCGATCAGGGCAACGTTTTTGGCCCGCTCCTGTGCCAGTGTTATACGTGCGGAAAGGGCATCCCGCCGCGCCAAGAGGTACATGCCGAAATCGGCTTTGCCTGCCTCATACTCTCTGGTCAATGCTTCTGCACTTGCATCCAGATGGATATTCTTGGTTTCCAGCAACCCGATCTTTCTGTTGCTGGTCTCTATCTGTGCTTTTAAATGATCGAGTTTCTCGACGATACTGCGCTTCATGTTATTTAAATCAAGCTGTGTAGAATGGAGAGCAGCATTTGCTCCTTCAAGATGCGGCTTTTGATTTGTAGATGACCAGAAGGGAATGCTGACACCGACCATGATGGTGCCCGTGTTATCTCCGTTATTCATACGCCCGTAATTCCCTTGCACCTCGAAATTGGGGCCAAACTCTGCCGTGCGTGCTGCCACTTCCTTTTTCGCCATAGTGACATCTTCGGCGGCTATTTTTACGGGATAAGTTTTTTCCGGATCGTTATCCCACGCAGACATTTTTATAGTCGGTAAGACAATTTCTGGTATTTCACCCAGCATATTTGTCAACATGGCCGTGCTTTCATGCTCTTGCTCCATGAGTTCAGAGCGCATGATTTCGACTCCTGCGTTATCTGCCTGATTTATAGAAAGCTGACTCGTCCCCGACTGGTTGGCCACAATTCGGCCTTTGATACTGTTTTTTGCGGTGCGCAAAAGGGTTTCTTGTTCATCGAGCAGCTTTTCCTGTTCTTTGAAGCTCTGCCGGTTGGCGATAGTTGTGATCAGTTGTGCCTTCATTGCTGAGAAGGTATAATCCGCCATAAGGCTGGTTTTATGCGCCTCCACTTGCATTTTTTGTGATTTGGCCTGACGGATGGCAGGACGCGGAATTTCCTGTTTGAAACCAATCATCTTTTCTTCAAAGTCAGAAGAACGGCTGGAACCGATGGGATAGTCCTGCACTTGAAAATTCAGCATGGGGTCGGGCAGTCCCAGTTCACCTTGTGCATAGTGGCGCGATGATTCAGCGCGGCTCACATAGGCTTGTACCCCCGGATGCTGTTTGAGCCGTTGCAGCAGGTCATCGAAGGTAAGATGCTGCGTTTCTGCGGCAAAAACAGCACGAGCGATTAAAAACAGAATTGCAGTAAAAACAAAAACACGCATCAACATCTCCATTCCATAGATAAACAAAAAGCAGGAATAGAAATATGCTTAAATGCGCAGACGCTGCGTTGTGAGGAAGATCGGGGGATATGACCTGAAAATCTCCGGCGGATCAGGCGGGCCGTGAATAAAGTGAGCCCGTGAGAATTCAAACTGAGCGGCAATCAAATCTTGTGGCAGTATATAAGGTGAAGCTTGGACGCTATCGACCTTCTTCAACAGCAGGCCGTCACCCGCCTGCTGAAGATCGATCTTTGCGCAATCCTTGAAGAACTTCGTACCCATGTCGGATTTTTGATCGGCTTTCGGGCAACACGGCATGTCTTTTGCCATGCCAGCCATCGCCATGTGCGGTTTTTGAGTCTGCATAAACTGCGCACACGACAAACTTGGCGTGAACATCACAAAGACTAGAAGCGTGAGCAAAAACTTCTTCATAAACTGATTGTATAACATTTAAGTTAAAAAATTGCACCTATACATTAAATATGGCCAAAGGCCATGTCATGAAAAATTAATTTTCTAATATGGTTAATGGCCTACCTACGTCCAAGAACATATCGGAGAACGATTTTATTTGCCTATTCCTCACTTGCGCTTAGGATCGCCTCTCTATAATTCACAACTTCACGCCACAGCCTTCCCTTTAGTTCACTCACAATAAAAACCCAACCAAGGAGACCCGCCATCATGTCTATCAATTTCAAACAAATTCTGCTCGCCGGCACGGCTCTTGTTGCTGTTTCTTTTCTCTCTGTTCAAGCGCAAGCTGGTATCGGCCTTGATGGTATAGATGAGGGTGCAACGGTGACCATTGGAGCAGAAACAGGTGCAAATGGTACAGGTGCTGTCAATGGTGCTCCCGGCCCGGCTGGTGGTAATGGCATTGAGCTGACAGCTCCGGATATTACCGTGACGGATACAGCCACAGTGACAGGTGGTGATGGTGCTGCAGGCGCTGCTGCCGTTACTACCGGTAATACGGGCGGTGCGGGCTTTAACTTCAATAGCGAATCTGGCGTGAGCGCTGCTGTAGAGACAGGTTTTGTCGACGATGGGTCGACAATTGGCGGAAATGGCGGCGCTGGTAGCGCTGGGGCTGCCACTTTGCACGAATGCGACTATTAATTATATGGGTAGCGGGGGTATTCTCGGCGGCACTGGCGCCGCCGGAGGTGTTGCTGTAGGTGCTGCTGTGAGCGGATCTGGCGGAGGTGGTGGTATTGCTTACGATCTAACAGGTGCTACAGAGACCTTGACGGTCACAGAGGAAACAGTTGGCGGTACAGGTGGCGTCGGTGCTGCTGTTTCCGGCGGTACCGGTACGGCCGGAAATGGCGGCACAGCAATCCTCCTGGGCGCGGGTGATAATGGCACAACGATCATCATCTCAGGCGCAAGTGGAGATGTTATCGGCGGTACCGGTGCTTCAGCTGGCGCTACAAATGGCGGCACGGCGGGCAATGACGGCAGTGGGGGAACAGGTATCACCGTTGCGGGCACCAACGACACCATTACAATTGGTGCTGGTTCTGAAGTTCTGGGCGGTAACGTTTCTGTTCATGTTGGTAATGCCGGTACGGCTGGCGCTGGTATTTTGATCACCGGTACGACAGGCGCCATCATCAACAATTCTGGTACGATTGAGGGCGGTTCATCCGGCGTCGGAGTTGCGATTAACGATACGGGATCGACAGCTACATCAACCATCACGAATACTGCAACTGGTATTATCGGCGGCACGAGTTCAGGAGATGGTATTGATATTGCAGCAGGAAGGACCCTGACGACCCTGACCAACGCGGGTACCATCGACACCCAGGGCTTCAACAGCACGCTTTCCGGCGCCATCACCGGAGCGGCTGCCCTGACGAAGATCGGCACCGGAATCCTGACCTTGACGGGCGGCGCGGGCAACACCTTCAGCAATGCCGCTGGTCTCACGATCGGCGCGGGCACGGTCAACGTCTCGGCCGACAACAATCTGGGCGGCTCGGCCGCTCTCGCCTTGGGCGGCGCCGCCGCCAGCGGCACCCTGCAGTACGGGGCCGCCTTCAACTCCGCCCGCAACGTGACCGTCAACGCGGGCGGCGGCACCATCGACACCCAGGGCTTCAACTCCACGCTCTCCGGC
>JACQAA010000189.1 GCA_016195185.1 Pseudomonadota bacterium
AATTTCGATGCCCTGCAGGAGATCGGCGGGGCGGTAGCGGCGACGGGTAAGATTTTCAACAAGGCTCATGACAAGGGCCTGCTCCTCGCTTACATCAATGACAAGGGCGGGAATCTCCTTTTGACCGCAGGCCATGAAAGCTTCTAGACGACCCTGGCCGCAAACAAGATCATAATCCATGCCTTCTGCACCAGACTTGCAGAGCGTAACAGTGATGGGCTTCTTCAATCCCACTTGCGTGATGTTGGTGGCGATGTCGAAGAATTTCTTCCGGTTGCGTGAACGTGGATTGAGGATATTGATCCGGTCGATAGGGATCATTTTGACCTTTGCAGCACCCCTCTCTCTGCTCATGCGGCCTCCAGTATCGAAATGCGCTCCATGAGCATGAAAAACGGCTTCAGGTCGTCGAGCCTGTAAGCATCAAGTGCAAAATGGTTATCCTCTGCTAGGCGGAGCTTGGGGTTTTCGACATCAATTGAAGGAATGACGTAATAATCAAAAACATGCTGGTTCGTCGGGTCCATACGCACCGCGATGGTGATGTCAGGCATGAGACTTGTATCGAACTGTATTTTCCATCGGCTGGAGCCTGCGCCGGTCTGCATGCAGCGGCAAATGATCACGGACACCTTGAGCTCGTTGTTGACGATCAGAAAATCGGTTGTTTCGTCCTGCTGCACGGTGCCGCCAAACTCACAGATTTTAAAACTGATGTTTCCCATGATATCAGGATACATGCCCCGCAGCCGCTTGTTCTCCTCGATAAATCGTTCATCTCGCGCTGACTCATAGCCAATCAGCTTATATGCTCGCGTCAGACCGCCAAAACGATTGGCATAAACGCTGCTGGAAGGCATGCCGTCTGTTTCGTCAATCAGGACACCCGACAGCCAGCCCAGCCTTTCTTGCAAAGTTTTAAGCTTATCCAGCATCTCTTCGTTGGAAATCTTGCGGCTACGCCCTTGAATAATGTGTTGGGCGGCAAGAAAGTAGTGCAGTTCGACGACTGCTTCAAACGCGCCTTCTGCCCGCACCCACTTCTCTTTCGGGTTAACGGTGCGTTTTTCTTTTAGCTTGTACGATCTGCGGTTGAAGATATTGTTACCAATATATTTCTCGTTGATCAGGATTTGGTGCACGGTGCTGCGCGTCCAGCTACGCCCCAGATCCGTCAGCACGCCGCGCACGTTCAGGCGCTCGGCGATCTCGGTTTCGGTCAGGCCATCCTGCACAAAAGATGTATATATCCAACGGACATTCTGCACTTCTTCATCCGGCCCCGGCACAAGGATGACCCGGTCGGTCTGGAATGATTTACGCTGGCCGGGCAAGAGTTCACACTTTGGCTGCCTATTCTCATCAATAAGCCGTCGCCGTAAGCCGTAACCGGCATGACCACCTTGCCGGAAGCCTTTTTCGATGAGGCGACATTGTCCCACGAAGACTTTCTTTGACAGTTCCCTGCTGTATTCTGCCGCCATGGCCCGTTTCACGTTTTTGATAATGGAAGAGCTTACGCTGCCGTCATTTTCAAACTGTTCGGCAACATAGTGGAGCTTGAAACCCCCGCTACGGCAGAGATACTCGTAATGAGCGCTCTCATCCACATCCTGAAACCGTCCCCAGCGGGTCAAGTCCAGCACCAGTATGTCTGCGTATTCCTTTGTTCTTGCCTTAACGTCCGCGATCAGTTGTTGCAAGCCAATACGCCCGCTGAAACTGAGACCACTCTTACCGCCGTCCGTATATATTTTGACAATCTCCATCTGGCGGCTGACGGCGTAGATTTCCATCGCAGCAGTCTGGTTCTCAATGGAGTATTGCTGATGTTCCGTAGACATACGGACGTACATTGCCGCCTTGCGCAAGGGCTGGTTTTCTAGCGTCTGATCCGGAGGCCGGTGATTATTCATGCACCCCTTCCGTTCCTGCCAGGGCTCCAGCCTTGCGGGCTTTCCGGCGTAGTCGCGCAGCCTTGGCTTTGGACGCGCGTTCACGACGGTACTCTTCCTCCATCACGCGTCTCACTGTTTTGATCATGTTGGACATGATGCTACCGTCATTTTTGAAGGGTTCGTCCACGTAATGGACGGCAAAACCGGCACGACGGCAGATAAACTCATAATGGGCAGCTTCATCCATCCGCTCCCGTCCCCAGCGCGTGATGTCACGCATCAAGATAACGTCATATTCTGCAGTACCTGACTGAACGTTTTCGATCATGTTCCTGCGTCCATCGCGATCCCTACCTTCGTCAAGATAGGTTTTGACGATGTCCATGCTATTTTTTTCTGCGTAGGCACAGATGAGTTCGGCCTGCTCCCGTGTTGCAGGATACTTGGGGTCGCCCGGCATATAATAGGCCGCGCTGTATAAATAGGCTGCCGCCTTGCGATTTGGCCGGATTTCGGCCCTTTTCCCCAGTTGTTTGTTGTCTTTAGTCACGGCCTGTCCTATTCCGCTTTTGAATAATACATTTTCCCTGCGCGATTCTTTCAGAGTCGCTTATTTCACTTTAGCCAGGGAACAAAATTATGTCTCAAAAAAAATATGACCTTATATGGTCGTGCAAAACAGCAGGGTATCTTGAACAAAAAATTGGTGAAAAAGTCGCTGAAATCTTACATCGGGAGCACGCAGGAGAAGGATGTCCCATCAGGAATATTTCTCTGAAGATCGGCATATCTTCCAACACTGTTAGGAAGTGGTACGGCGGTAAAAATCCCCCGTATTTGGCGCATTTTATGATACTCGCAAAATACTATCCCGCCATCCTGCAGATGTTTCTTGAGGGAACTGGACATGACTATGTGATCCCGCATATCCGGCCACAAGAGGTGGAACCGGAAACGGCGGCACAGACCCAGAAAAAATGGCCGGAGGCCGGTGAAAATGTCCTAATAAATGTCCTAATAAATCCCTGGCCGGAGGGTCTGAATGAAAGACAGGTGTGGTTTTTAACCGAATTGTCCCGCAAGGTCGGAGTCGCGGCAGAAGACATTGTCCAACACCGGAACGTCACGGATAAAACAGCCAGACGGGATATCGCCGATCTCAAAATGCGCAAGCTGATTCGGCTTGAGGGGGCAAGAAGGACAGGAAAATATGTCATACTGAAACATTCTGGCAGCAAAAATCAGTGAGAATATCAGGCAATCCCATTGGCGGCCTGAATTTTCGCTTACGCTTCTGCATCCGTTTTCTCCGGGAACAGTCCTGGCATCCAACGGGACGCCAGAGTTGCCGGAAACTTGAGGTAGAGAGGCGACTTCTGCGTATCGGCCACGAGAACATTCTTTTCCATCAAACTGCTGACAAGGCGCCTTGCCTGACGGTCGCCCACATTCAAGATTCCGGGGATATCTGCGCGCGGCAACTCACCACGATACAGAACAGCTTCCAAGACCTGGCCCGCCTGTGCAGGAATTTCGCCCAGCCTGATTTCCTCCTCAGCCCACATCAAGATACGTGCGCGAAGGCGATCAGGTTGCATAAGGCTTTCCATGAAAGTGACTTGGTCAAGACAGATTTCAAGGAAAAAACGAGTAAAGTCCGCCAATGCTTCTTCGCTGAGGTTACCCCTGCCATCCAGATCATTGCGACGCGGCAAGTCGCAGTTCGCCAAATGCGTCTTATATGCCTTGACGTTCTTCGCAAGCCCCCGCGCAATCGACCAAAGACCCCCAGTATCAAGAACATCTAAAAAGACAGCGTGAGACATCAACCTGGCAACGCGTCCGTTTCCATCCAGAAAAGGGTGAATCCAAAGAAAGCGATGGTGCGCCGCCGCCGATGCTAGAATGGCCTCAGACTTTCCAAGACGGCTGAAAACATTTTCAAAGCGTTCAAGAAAACGTGGTACTGCACCAGGACTGATGGCGATGTGGTCGCCCACGGCGACATCTCTATGCCTTAATTCGCCAGCCACGACAGGAATACGCTCGTTTGTGTCATGATCTTCGATCCAAAGCATTTCCTCTGGAAGAAGATCACAAAATCTCCTATGAATCTCGCATAAGCTGGAAGCTTGAAAGGCAGCGCCCTTCAGATTGCCTTCGTCGACCCACTTCTGCACCGTGATATGCGCACGGGCTTCAAGCTGCAAATCACGTTTTTTGGGATCATGGCTGTAGTCGTTGTTCATCGCCCGTTCGGCGGAAATGGGATGCGTATCGTGTCCTTCAATAAGGTTGCTGTAATAGCAGTTCATTGTACGCACCATGTCGGCAAGGCTGGCTTGCATCTTGGCTGGCAGGCTACGGCGAAAACCCGCTGCCTTTGTGGCAAGCTCTAGCGCCATATCCTGCAAAACGCCTCGGTGGCGAGAGGTTTCTGAAAGGAGCAGGGGCTCCATAGACGAGGGTTGTTCTCCACGCCCCTTTGCCGCTAAAATGTCCGGTTTAATGTCCGCATCTTTCTTCTACATAAGTCTAAGTATATCATATATTTAGTTAATTTAAAGTGAATTAAAAGACCTATAAAATGTCCGGTTTAATGTCCGATACATGGAATTTTTTAAATAAACCCTTGGGAACAATGACTTCTGGACAGGAAAAAATTTACTAAGCCTTTGT
>JACQAA010000198.1 GCA_016195185.1 Pseudomonadota bacterium
ATAAAGAAAAAGAAATCATCCAAGAAATAGCCTTTGCTTTTTTCACATATCCGTGATTTTATTCTGTCCATTCGAGGAATAATCGCGGATTCTTTAAAGTGGCACAGTACAACGATCACGTTCTGGTGATTTTTGATCTTATCTCGACATTGACCAATGCCGGGCCACGTTATATACGTGCCTTCCAGGCAGTCTGCGAGAAGAATGGCATCTCTCCCCTCCCCAACGAAGAAGACCTGATCGCTATGCTGGGTAATAAAAACCTCAGCGAGATTACCGACCAGTTTGCAGGCTCATTAGAGAAGAGCAAAAAAGTATCGTTCATGGACTCCTGCAACCAAGAGTGCGACGCTATTTTAAACCGCGCCGATTGGCATGAAACGCTCTATCCGCACGTGCGCGAGGCAGCGGAAGCTTTGCATCAGCGCGGGATCACGTTGGGCATTTTTACCGGTACGCGCGAAGACGCCATGGAAAACCAGATCGCCTATCATGGCATCGCCGACATGTTTGAAACGCGCTACAGACGTGGAAAAGATAACGCACGTGATGCTGGAAAGACGAGCGACTTCCTCAAGACCGAGCAGTTAAGCGCCATTGTCGCTCAATTCAAACAGGACGCAGGCAATGAGAATGTAGTGGTCATTGTCGTTGGTGATTCGACCGCGGATGCCAAAGCCGCTGCAAACTTAGGATTGTCCTTTGTGGGGTTTGCCGAAAATGAGTGTAAGAAAGGCCACCTTGAAAGAGCAGGCGTTAAAATTATTATCAATTATCTCAGTGACTTAACTGACATTGTGGACCGCTTGCACCCCCCGTCAAATCCAACTATTACCCCACACTCATCACCTCCGCCAAAACCATAATAGACAAACAGTTGACTTTTCATAAGAAAAAACATACCATGAGCCATCCAAGATTATTAACAAATTCTTAAAACATGGAGAACCTCTGATGACCCCCCAAGATTATTTGTTTGACCCTAACCGCAATCCCATGATTCGCAGCAACTACCGTCCTGCCGAGTACAAGATTGATAAAGTCGATCTCCATATCAATCTGGATGAGACAGATACGGAAGTGCGTAGCCGAATCTCGGTTGAACGCAATCCGGCTATGGCGAATCTGGGCGGCCCACTGGTTCTGGATGGCGAAAACCTCAAGTTAAAGAGCGTAAAAATTCTGGAGAACGGCGCTCTGCGTGATCTTGATCAGCAGGAATTTATTGTGACCGATAAAAATCTGATCCTCAAACGCCCGCCGGCTGGCCGCTTCGAACTGGAAATTGTCACAGAAATCAATCCAGCTGCTAACACGGAACTGCAGGGCATCTATACTGCGGGGGGTATCATCTGCTCACAGTGTGAATCACAAGGCTTCCGTCGCATCACTTATTTTCTAGACCGGCCTGATAATCTGGCAGTATTCACCACCACTCTCGAGGCCGACAAGCAAAAATATCCTGTCATGCTGTCGAACGGTAACGGCGATTACTCAGCGAGCACTGACCTCGGCAACGGGTGTCATTCCATGACCTGGAGCGACCCCTGGCCGAAGCCAAGCTATCTTTTTGCCACTGTGGCGGGAGACATGAAAGTTCTTGAAGATACTTTCACCACCATGTCCAATAAAAAAGTTGCCCTGCGTGTTTTTGTGCAGCCTGGCTATGAAGATAAAATCCAATGGGCCATGGAATCGGTCAAGCATGCGATGAAATGGGATGAGGTAAAATATGGCCGCGAGTACGATCTGGACTGTTTCCATATTGTTGCCACAGACAAGTTTAACGCCGGCGCGATGGAGAATAAGGGACTCAATATTTTTAATGTCTCCGCTCTTGTCGGGAATCCTTTATCCTCAACAGATGCCGAACTGATCCGCATTGAGGACGTGATCGGTCACGAATATTTCCACAACTGGACGGGCGACCGTGTGACGGTGCGCGACTGGTTCGAACTGTCGCTAAAGGAAAGCTTGACCTCTTTGCGTGAGCATCAGTTTATTTCCGATATGCATTCCCACGCTATTGAAACGATTGACGACGCGATTTACCTGCGCGCCAACCAGTTTATCGAAGATTCCGGCCCCAATGCCCATTTTGTAAGACCCGAACGCGTTGAAGCCTTTGAGAATATCTATTCGACCACCATCTACCAAAAAGGTAAACACGTTCTGGCCATGATGAACACCATTCTCGGTGATACAATGTGGCGAAAAGCGATGGACAATTACTTCAACAAGTTTGATGGGCAGTCCGTCACCGTGGATGATTTTATCGATAACATGCAGGACGTGTCTGGCATCGACCTTAAGCAAT
Source organism: Pseudomonadota bacterium (assembly GCA_016195185.1). GTDB lineage: Bacteria > Pseudomonadota > Alphaproteobacteria > Micavibrionales > UBA2020 > PALSA-926. The sequence goes on from JACQAA010000198.1 coordinate 2,318, forward strand.
TCCGCCGCTGGTACAGCCAGTCCGGCACACCAGAGATATCCTATGAAGGAGTATACGACGCTGCTGCCAAAACCTATTCTCTCACCCTGACACAAAACACCCCGGCAACGGCAGATCAGCCACAAAGCGAAAAGCAGAATCTGCATATTCCGGTAACCGTTGGGCTGATCGGCCAAAGCGGTAAAGATGTCGCGCAGCACCTGCTGAATCTGACAGAAAAAAGCCAGACTTTTGTGTTTGAGAATGTGGCGGGACCCGTCGTGCCCTCCGTGCTACGCGGATTCTCGGCTCCTGTAAAGGTAACCACGCAGCCCTCAGATGAAGAGCTGATCTTCCGCATGGCTCATGATTCCGACCCCTTCAATAAATATGAAGCAACTGAACGCCTGATGCTGAAAACCATCAATAACCTGATCAGAGACTACGATGATGAAATTCCATTTCAGTTGAGCCAGGATTTTATCGACGCCTATGGGGCCAACCTTGCTTCTGCTACTGAAGGGGACCAGGCTTTTGCCGCCCGTGTCCTGACATTGCCCCCTAACGGCCTGATCATTCAGGGGCTTAAGGAAGTAGATCCTGACGCCGTGAAAGCCGCCACCGATTTCCTGAACGAAAAGCTGGCGACAACCTTTAAGAGCGATTTTGAGCGTATTTACCAAGAGACTACAGCATCGGCAGGCGAAGTTTATGATCTGTCTCCTGAACAAGTGGGGCGCCGTGAGCTGCACAATACAAGCCTCTACTTCCTCGGCAAACTGGAGGCGCCGGAAGTGGCAACGTTAGCGGAGCAACAGTACCTGCAATCACAAAACATGACCGAAAAGTTGCGTGGACTGAGCGTCTTATCCCGCATGGAGGGAGATGCTGGTACCAAAGCCCTGGAGGATTTTTATCGGACCTATAAAGACAACCCGAATGTTGTCAACAAATGGCTCTCTCTACAGGCCAGCATCCCGACCGGGGATGTTCTGGGCCGCGTGAAAGAGCTGATGCATCATGAGGCCTTTGATATCACCAATCCTAATAAGGTGAGCGCCCTCATCAGCGGCTTTGTCAGTGGCAATCCCACCGTCTTTCACAAAAAGGATGGTTCAGGATATAAACTGCTGGCAGATCTCGTGATTGAACTGAACGGGGTTAACCCGAAAACTGGCTCTCGACTAGTGCAGACACTAACCCAGTTCAAACGCTATGGCGAAGATCGGCAAAAATTGATGCTGGAACAGATGGAACGCATCATGGCGACCCCCAAGCTGGACAGCGTCATCAAGGAACTGGTGGGACAAGCGCTGGCAACAGCCGACAAGAAGCCAGCAACCGGGACGGCCAAGAAGTTTGGTCAGTCTGCAAAGCCAAAGTAAGAGCATACCGCCCAGAACCGTATTTATACGGTGCCGGTGGTGTGTTTGAGGCGCCTCAGATAGGAAAATTACAGATTAGGGCGTGGCATCCGATTTAACCTCAGGCTTTAGTGCCTCTGGTGGGGACGCTATCTCAATTGGTTTAGCGACAGGTTCTTGTACCGGAACTGGGCTCTCAGCAATGCGGGTCTTAAGCGCCGTCATAATCCCATCAGCAACCTCAGCTGCCGTTGTAACGCGGGAAAACCTGGCCGCTCCCTGCATTTTCTCTGCCAAGCCCTCGATATTGCCCTTTTCGGCACCAATAACGATAAAGTCAAAGGTTGCCTTGGGGTTGAATTGGGCGGCTGCACCAAGCATGCTGGCGGAATTCTCGATACTATCCGTGATCGTGCCGTCACAGACGACAATGTAATGCGTCTGCCGGCCTGTCAATAGATCCGGCAAGTTTGAAACTAAAGTCTCCTTTGCCACAGGCAGAAAGTTTTTGAAGTTGGATCCCGTTGCATCGCAGGCATTTCTAATCCCATCATAGCTGCCCATCCAGATATTGGACGTAGGCCCCTTGCCCCAAAATCTGCCAGAGACGGTGACATCCTTCACACCCTTTACGGCTCCACTGATCTGGTAGAGGGTATCCATGGCCACACCAAGAGAGCTGGTCATGCCGCCCCCCATATCCTTCGATTTGTTGATCAAAAACACAATGTCATGGCCCGGCAAAATCGCCCTGCCATTTTCGGGCAAAAACCGGCTCAACAGTGCGTCCAGCTCACGCTGTTTTTCAGCCTGTTCGGCCTCGGTAATCATTTTTTCAAAACCATTCAGGGTATTCTTCGCGCTTTGCGAAAACTCATCGCGAAGTGTGCGCAGTTCTTTTGAAGAAGACTTTGGCGGCTGTTCGTCTGTCATGGTCTGATTCCCTGCGCTAAACATTCAGTATCAGTACTTATTCATAATTTATTTTAATTCTGGAAAGATGATATATAATCTGTTAATAAAAAGTCAATAGAAAAGTGTTGCTTTTTATTTTCCAGATTAATTAAGCAGCCTCCTTACCAAGCAAGTCTCTTTAGTCAATCGCTGCTACAAGAGATAGAAACTGCTTCAAGCGGGCGGTTTCCGGCTTAGCCAGAATGGCGGCGCTGCCGCTTTCCGTGATCAACCCCTCCGCCATAAAGACAATCTGATCTGCCGCCTTGCGGGCAAACCCCAGATGGTGGGTAATCAGCATGATGCCGATTCCCCGCTCCTTCAGATGCGTCAGTTTCGTCAGGATACGCGCCGTCTGCTCGACATCGAGAGCCGAGGTGATTTCATCAAGAAGGATATAGTGCGGATCAAGAATAAGGGCCCGCGCCAACGCCACACGCTGGCGCTGGCCAAGAGATGCCTCATTCGGATAGCCATCGATAAATTCCTTCATCTCAAACAGGTTAATTAATCCCTCAATATCCTTTTTTGCCTTGTCCAGGTTACGCTTGCGGGCCGGCAACATGATATTTTCGCGTAGTGTCAGGTGCGGCCACAGGAACAAAGACTGAAACACAGTTGTAAGTCGTGGCCAGGGCGGGTCCATTTTCTGGCCAGCGGGTAGAGGAAAGGAGTAGAGTTTATCATCGACACTCACCGTTCCCTTATCAGCGTAGTCCAGCATTGCCAGAGCGCGCAGCAGCGTTGTCTTACCGGTTCCAGAAGGGCCGATGAGACAGGTGATAGAACCGGGCGCAATAGAGATATCGACACCGCGCAGGATTTCTTTCTTGCCAAAAGATTTGTGCAGGTTTTTAGCCTGGAGCACTATTTCTCTCCTGCAACAGGTGCTGGTTGATAAGCAGGGGCCGGAACAAGTACCGTGCCGGGATATTTTTCATGCTTCTTGACGATTTTCTCAATAACACCATTCCACAGCATGGCATCAATAGCCGTATCCAGCATATTTTTCAACGCAAACTCGTTATGCGGGATCAGTATGGTGCTGCCCTCCATACGGAGCAATCCACCGAGTTGCTTAATCTTACCCGGGTTCTTTGCCGTGTATTCCTCGGCAATCGCAGACTCCATCGGCGTCGCATCGGCCTTGCCCGTTGCAACCATTTCCAACCGATCCGTGGCTGCTGCCAGCCCTGAAAAGGGCTTTTCCTGGGCCATAGGAAAATCTGAACGAACAACGATCTGCGACATTTCACCATCCAGCGTGGCGATGCTAATACCATTTTTATTCAGATCATTGAGATCTTTGAAGCGAGTTTCGGTGGCACGCACATACATAACAAAGGGGCTAAAAACAAAAGGCTTGGTGAAATCACTGCTCCATGCCCGGGATGGCATTTCAGAATACCCCCCACAAACGGCGTCATATCGCCCGGCCTGAAACCCGGCAGATAGGGCATCGTAGCTCACCTCTTTTACCCACTCAATTTTCAAGCCCAACTGCTGTGCCATCTCCGTCAGAAGTTCACTGAACATATCGGAGAACTCTTTGCCGCTGTCAGGCGCGCTTGCGCTGGCATTGCTCGTATAAGCGCAACGCAGCGTCTTTGTCCTGACGACACGGTCATAGGCAGATTCCGTACGCTCGGCGGAGAGGGCAGGAACCGTGAAAAGGACGATCAATAAGCCCAATAAAAATGTCTTCATTGTTTACTTTCTTTCTGGGGTGGTGGCGTAGGCGGGAGCAGGTACAAGCATGGTTCCTGGATATTTTTCATGTTTCTTGACGATTTTCCCAATAACGCCATTCCACTTCATCGCATCAATGGCGGTATCGAGCATATCCTTCAACGCAAACTCGTTATGCGGGATCAGAATTGTGCTGCCTTCCATACGCAGCGAACGGCCAAACTGTTTAATTTTTCCGGGGTTGTGGGCCATGTATTCAGCAGCAATAGCAGGTTCCATAGGAGTGGCATCTACCTTACCGGTTGCGATCATCTCCAACCTGTCGGTCGCAGCAGTCAGCCCTGGCAAGGATTTCTCCTGCGCCAAAGGAAAATCCGCATGAATAACAATCTGCGACATTTCGCCATCCAGTGTCGCAATGCCAATGCCGCTTTTATTCAGATCATCGACGTCTTTGAAGCGAGTTTCATTGGCGCGCACATACATATAAAAGGGAATAAAGACCAGAGGCTTTGTGAAATCGCCACCCCACGTCCGGGACGGCGTTGCGGCATAGCCTGCACACACAGCATCATATCGTCCGGTCTGAAACCCGGCAAACAGGGCGTCAGAACCAACCTCCTCCGTCCACTCGATCTTCAGGCCCAGCTGCTTTCCCATTTCTTCAACCAGATCATAGAACATGCCAGAGAAAGCCCCCGTATTGGGGTCCTTTTCAACAAAAGTCGGATAGGTGGTATAAGCACAGCGCAGCGTCTTTGTTCTGACGACGCGGTCGTAAATGGATTCTTTCTGGTCTGTCGCGAAAGCCGGAAAAGAAAAGCAGATCAACAAAATCGTAAATAAAAGTTTTTTCATTTTAATACCTCGTAGGGTCTGGTGGGCAGCAACATGGAACCAGGAACTTTTTCATACTTTTTGACGAGTTTTGCGACGGTTCCATCATAAATCAGTTCGCTCAACGTAACATCTATCATACGCTTGAAAGCAAGGTCATTGATAGGTACACCAAAACTGGCAGGCAAGACATTCAGGGGATGTGATTTGTCCACGATTTTGAGAATGCCCGGGTTATGTTGCTCGTACTGATAGAAAGTTTCGGGCTCAATGATCGTGACATCCGCCTTCTTTGTTTCGACCTCTTTCAAAAGGAGCGAGTAATCGCTGGTTTGCGGCATCGAGTCGAGCGCTGCCTTGGGATAGAGTTGTACTGCCATAATGCTGGAGATTTCTCCATCAAGTACGGCAATCTTGTATTTTCCATTGTTCAACAGGTCATGGTTCTTGTCGAAGATCCCATCATTCTTTCGTGCGACCAGATAAGCCGGGAGAAAAAAAGCCGGCGCGCTGAAGTCGATAAATTTAATGCGCGCGCTGCTATTGGCGATGCCCGTGCAAATCATGTCATAGCGGCCTGTATGAAGCCCTTCGACAATCGTGCCCCAGCCGGTCTCTTCTGCCCATTCTATTTTCAAATTCAGCCGCTTGCCGATCTGTTCCATCAGATCATAGGTCAATCCTTGCAGCTTCCCCGTGTTCATATCCTTGAACAGAACCGGTGTCCATATCGCGTAGCCACATCTGATTGTTCCGGTCCGCATCACACGGTCATAAACCGATTCCTTCTCTGCCGCGCTAGCAGAGGCGGACAGAGCCAGCAGTACAAGACATGTCAAAATAAGCTTTTTCATTTTCCCCCTCAATGCTCGGAAATATTACGCGTAAAGCGGCGTTTGAGCCAGAAAGCCAAGCCGTTGACAGGCAGGCAAACAGCGACAAAGAACACGCCAAGCGCCGTGTAGATTTCAACAGGGCGGTAGATCTGCGCATTGATACGCTGGGCAACGCGGAAAATCTCCTCAACTGAGATCAGGCTGGCGAACAGCGTCGTATGCAGCATACCAACTTGCAGCAATAGCACGGTGGGCAAAATCTGGCGCAGAATTAATGGCAGCTGAATTTTAAAAATTGTCTGCCCACGGGTCAGCCCCGTTACCTTGGCAGCAATCAGATATTCACGAGGAAAATCAATCAGTGCCTCGCGCACAATGCCGGCCACGCCAAAGATATTCACCAGTGAGAAAGTGAAGGCTGCCGTGTAAAAGGGGTCAATCACAACGTTAAACACAGCCTGCGCCGGATAGTGCAGCCAGAACAGAAAGACCAGCAGCGGAATGCCACCAAGAAGAAAGGAAATAAGGCGCGAGGGAAGCCCAACCCAGAAACGGAACCTGACCCCAGCCAGGCCCAGTGCCGAACCAATTATCAAGCCACTGCCCCAAATAATAGCGCACATTTGGAGCGTCACAGCCAACCCGTTCAGAAAGGCGATGTGATAATTCATGAGTATATCCCAGACTGACATTGGTGTCCTTTCTAGGGGCGGCGATAAGGGGTAGCGACCGGCAAAAACAGGCTTCCATCCGGATCATATTTTTTAAGGACACGTTCGGCAGCGCCCGTATTGATGGATGCATTGACGGCTTCATTGAGAGTATTTAACAGGCTGGCTTCGCCTTTTCTCACGGAGAAGCCGGCGCCATAGACGGCCACAGGCTGCGTGATCAGAAGTTTCAGCTTGCCGTGATTGTTTTTTATGAAGAGAGAGGCTGCCAAAGGATCAATGATGGTCACATCCGCCTTCCCCGTCGTGACATTGAGCATCAACTGCGAAGGATCAGTCGTGCTGGCCATGGTGCTGATTTTTGCCTGTGAGAAATTGCTTTCAACCAGGTCACTGCTCAAATCTCCGTCGATACCGGTAAAAGTGACATTCGGCCTGTTCAAATCATCAAAGGTTTGAAAGCGCGTCTCGTCAGCACGGCCGTAGATGTAAACGGCGGCATACATATAGGATCTTGTGTAATCGATATGCTTGATTGTGGAGATAACCCAGGGGCCGTCGCCGCAAACGGCATCGATCTTGCCGCTGTTCAAATCCTGCACTTGCTGTCCATTCGTAATCTGAACATACTCCAGCTTTATCCCCATCAGTTTCGCAGCAACATCCGAAAGGTCCTTGCTGAGGCCGGAAAGAACGCCTGAGTTTGGGTCCAGGCTGAAATATGGTGGCCACGGACTATAGCCGCAGCGTAGTATTCCAGTACGGATCACGCGCTCATAGGCCGTTTCTGCCCTTGGTGCAACAGCAGGGCGCGAGACCCTGTCCCCAGCGCCACTTACCACGAGATAACTTACCATCAACGCGACAAGAGCCGAGACAATAACTGTGCCAACAGATCTTGCGTTCATGGAGAGCTCCTCCCCTGTCAGGGTTTGAATTTTGGAGAATTGGCCTTCTTCAGGGGGGCCTGCTGCGCCGCTTCAAGAGCAGCCAGGTATTTATCCGCCTCCAGCGCAGCCATACAGCCCATGCCGGCAGCCGTCACTGCCTGACGGAAGACCTTGTCCTTGACATCTCCTGCGGCAAAAACACCCGGGATATTGGTGACCGTGGAATCTGGCTTGGTGATGATATAGCCATCCGTGTCAATATCAACCTGCCCCTTGAAAAGATCCGTCGCCGGTTTATGCCCGATGGCAACAAAAAGGCCGTCAGTCTTGAGGTCGCTGATCTGCTGAGTGTTGAGGTCGCGAATTTTAACTCCGGTAACGCCTTTTCCATCACCCACCACCTCTTCAACGGTGCTATTCCAGATCACTTCAATCTTCGGGTTGTTAAACAGGCGGTCTTGCGTGATTTTTTCAGCGCGGAAGCTATCACGGCGATGCACAATGGTCACCTTAGTGGCAAAGTTGGTCAAAAACAGCGCCTCCTCGACCGCCGAATTCCCCCCGCCGACCACCACGACCTCCTTGCCTTTATAAAAAAATCCGTCGCAGGTGGCACAGGCGGACACGCCCTTGCCGTTATA
>JACQAA010000180.1 GCA_016195185.1 Pseudomonadota bacterium
AACGGGCGTGCTTCTTACGGCAAGAAGGCCGTCAGCGCGCGGATGAGGCGTTAGCATAATGTGCAGGAGACGCAGAAGGTTAACCTTAAAACCGCATGGTGATATGATCAAACAAATTATGTTAATAGCGTGCGTGTCCGCGCTTATTTCCGGCTGCATCGGTTTTGTCCGGGAAAGCGAATATGACAGGAATATGGGCGAGCTTACGAGGAAGCTCAATTCAGAGCGCGCCGTTAGGGCCTCGACGGCCGTTGACTATGAGTATAAACTCAACGACAAAAGCCATACCCTCACCGTGCTGACCGGGCGTTACATGGAACTGCAAAAGGAAAAAGAAAATATCCAGATGACAGCGCAGTCAACCCTGTCTGGCGATGATAACCACTATTTTACCGATTGGGTGATCGATCAGATCGATAGCTTCATTGGCACGGCCGATGGTGATCTCGTGGTGAAGACAACGCTGGACCCGAGGCTGCAATTGCTCGCCGAGGCCAAGCAGAAAGCGATGTTCAAGAGAATAGATCCGCAGGATAAAGTTTCTCAGGGTGCGCTACTGACAGAAGCGCCGGACGGCTCGATTCTGGCGATGGTCGGCGGTGTTGATTATAAAACCAGCCAGTTTAACCGCGTTACGCAGGCACAACGCCAGCCTGGTTCCGCTTTCAAACCGTTCGTGTATTTGGCTGCTCTCGAAAGCGGCCTTACTCCCAATGACCTGATCGAGGACGTCCCGATCCGCGAGGGCTCTTACCAGCCGGATAATTATGATGGTAAATATTACGGCACTGTTAGTTTGACGCAGGCCCTCGCTAAATCCCTCAATACGGCGACGATTCGCCTATTGCAGTTGGTAGGTATGGATAGGTTTCTTGATGTTGCATCGCGCATGGGGTTTACCGAAGAGATCCGGCCGGAGCTGGCATCGGGACTTGGCGCAACAGAAGTGAACTTGCTGGATCTCACCAATGCCTATGCCGTTATTGCCAATGGGGGTCACGCAGTTTGGCCCTATGCTGTGTTGTCCATCAAGGATGGGCACGGCCAACTACTCTACCAGCAGACCGAGGTGGATTCTCCGCGTGTCTTTGAGGAAAAGGATATCTCCGCTCTTGATGGTATGCTGGCGCAAGTCATCGCGCAGGGGACCGGCGAACAGGCGCAGTTGTCGCACGGACACGCAGCTGGTAAAACAGGAACGACGCAGAGTTACCGCGATGCCTGGTTTATCGGTTATACGGACAAACTGGTCACCGGCATCTGGATGGGCAATGATGACAATACGCCCATGCGTCGTGTCACGGGGGGCAAGTATCCCGCCCAACTCTGGCATGATTATATGAGCGAAGCGGTCAATATTGTGGTGCCAAAATTTGTCCCAGAACCATCCTTCAGCGGTGAGAGCGGATTTGCCGATATGCTCAGACAATGGTCTTCCGGGTTTACGGGAGAAAATAAGATTTCACCGCCGGTGTACAATAAATAGGGCTATAGCTTAGAGATTGTCTTTCACAGGAATGCCGGCGCGGGCCAAGGCATCCGCGCGTTCGTTGTCGATATGGCCGTCATGGCCCTTGACCCAGACCCAATCGATCTGATGGCGGGGAAGGAGTTCGTCCAGTTTTTGCCAGAGGTCAATATTTTTTACCTCTTTACGGTCCGCTGTTTTCCATCCTTTCGCCTTCCAGCTCACTAGGTATTTCGTTACCCCATCCATCACATATTTACTGTCGGTGTGGATCGTGACGTGGCACCGCGTTTTCAGGCTGGACAACCCTTCTATCACGGCCTGTAATTCCATGCGGTTATTGGTGGTAGAGGGAGAAACGCCGCCGCTCAGGTCCTTTTCATGACGGCCATAACGCAGGACAACGCCCCACCCGCCGAGACCGGGGTTGCCGCTGCAAGCGCCATCCGTGAACATGTCAACATGTTTCATATTGGCAAATCCCCTGTCTGGTAAAATTGAAGAATTCTCACATATTCCACGGGGTCTTTCATTTTAACCACAGCGCCTGGAACTGGGTGTAGCCAGTCATAAAGGCGTGTTGCAATGATACGCAATGCGGCAGCCCGGCCAAAGAATGGCAGAGCTTTCAATTCGGATGCCGTGAGCGGCCGTTTCTTTTGGTAGGCTTCCAGCATTTCCGAGAACATATGGTTATCCAGCTGTCCAGTTTCATCAAAGCACCAGGCATTCACCGTCAACATGAGGTCATAGGCAAAAGATTCCGTGCAGGAAAAATAAAAATCAATCACGCCTGTGATCTCCTGGCCGGTAAAAAAGACGTTGTCGGGGAACAGGTCTGCATGGACAGCTCCGGTAGGAAGATGTTGTGGCCAGTTCTTTTCCTGATAAGACAACTCTTGTTGCAAGAGAGTAAAAAGACCTTGCTCCAGCTGACTAGCCCTATCTCCGCACTTATCTATCAAGTCGCGCCAGAGCGGCAGTGACACACTATTCGCGCGGCGCATGCTGAAGTTTTTTCCAGTCAGGTGCATTTTGGCCAGAGTGGTCCCGACGGCATCGCCATGAAAACTTTCGAGGTGCTGTGGCCACTGCCCTTGCAAGAATGTCGTGATAATGGCGGGCTTTTTATTGAATGGAATAACCGTTGTGCCCGTTTTTGCGGCAATAACGCCGGGACAGGGGATGCCTTTGTCGCGCAGGTAATTCATAAAGGAGATAAAAAAGGGCAAGTCTTCTTCGCAGACGCGCTTTTCAAACAGGGTCAGGATAAAACGGCCTTGTGTGGTGGTCAGGCAATAATTTGTATTTTCTACGCCATCTGTAATGCCTTCAAAAGAAACCAGCGTACCGATGTCAAAAAGAGACAGATATTGCGTCAGATCCGTTGCGGAGATGCGCGTATAGACAGCCATTACCTGGCCTGACTGGCCAGAATGCGCGGCACATTAAAGAGCACATTCTCTTGTGTGACAGTGAGGGTCTCTGTCTCGACGTCGAAAAACCGTCTGGCTGTTTCAATGACCTCCTGTACCAGCAATTCCGGGGCAGAGGCGCCAGCTGTCAGCCCGAGAGTTTTGATACCCTGCATATCTGCCCAGTTCAATTCTCCAGCGTGATCTATAAGGTAGGCACGGTCACAACCATAACTTTTAGCTACTTCCACTAATCGATTGGAATTAGAAGAATGGCGGGAACCGATCACGACCAGTGCGTCGACCACCGGAGCAATATCACGCACAGCCGCTTGCCGGTTCGTCGTGGCATAGCAGATGTCCCCTTTTTTCGGAGACGTGATGAGTGGAAAGCGGGCTTTAAGTATGGCGACAATGTCCTTTGTATCATCAACCGATAATGTAGTTTGCGTAATATAGGACAGCTTTTCCGGATTGTTGATTTCAACTGTTGCGGCATCTTCCTTATTTTGAACGAGTATGACGGCTCCGGCTGGCAGCTGCCCCATCGTACCGATGACTTCCGGATGCCCGGCGTGACCGATCAGAATAAGCTGCTGCCCCTGCCGATGATGCGCCTCTACCTCGTAATGCACCTTACTAACGAGGGGGCATACGGCGTCAATATAAAACATCTTGCGGCGCTGGGCTTCTGCCAGAACCTGTTGAGCAACGCCATGGGCGGAGAAGATAACCGGAGCATTATCCGGCACCTCATACAGCTCCTTGACAAAAATAGCGCCCTTTTTCTTGAGGTCGTCCAGCACATATTTATTATGTACAATATCGTGCCGCACATACACCGGGGCACCAAACTTCTGCAGCGTGCGCTCAACGATTTCAATCGCTCGTTCTACACCGGCGCAAAATCCGCGCGGCTGAGCCAGAATGATCTTTAGTTTCGGCTTTGTCATGGGGGTAATATATCTGCTTATGACGCCTTGAGTCGAGACTATATGCGATGTACTCTGTCAAAAAATAACGAGGATTGTGGCTATGCGCTGTCTGGCTCTTCTGGCGGTCATTCTTTTATCGGGCTGTTCCTTGTTCTCCAAGGAAACGGATGATTTTTCCTGTCCGCAAATTGGTTTTATCCGGGACGCAGATCGAATCTCTCTGCCGACGGCGGACGCCGTCATTAACGGGTTTAACGGCGCGTGCAGCCTTAAAAAGAAGCAGGGGGTCGTCGTTGAACTGACAGTGCCGTTCGCCGCCAAGAAGTCCGTTACCGATGCTGGCCTTAAAAATATTGACTTGCCTTATTTCATGGCTGTGCTGTCTCCCGATGAGACCGTTTTACAAAGGCAGACTTTTTCCACCCAGATCAGCTTTGACCAACTTAACACCGGGACCGCTATAGAAGAGCACACCATTAAAATCCCCCTGTCTTCTCCGGTGGGGGCTTACAAATACAAGGTGGTGATTGGTTTTGTCCTGACACCGGAACAGTTAAAGCATAACAAGGAAAGCAAATGACAATTTCTTACCCAGCCTTTTGGCAATCCGAGTTTGATGAACATGAGGCGGTGGCCAAAGCCACGCGCCAGGCCCTGCTGGAGCCATTTGAAGAAATGGCCATGGCGGCAGTGGCGTGCATTAAAGGTGGTGGAAAGATCATGTTTATTGGCAATGGTGGCAGCGCAGCGGATGCGCAGCATCTTGCGACGGAGTTGACGGTGCGGTATAAAACTGACCGGCTCCCCATTGCGGCGATAGCCCTTACCACCGATACATCCGCTCTGACAGCTATTGGCAATGATTTTGGTTTCGAGCAACTTTTTGCGCGTCAGGTTTCGGCATTGGGGAAGAAGGGAGACTTGTTGATTTGCATTAGCACTTCCGGCAACAGCAAGAATGTCATTAATGCGATGGTTGAGGCACGGAAGATGGGGATCATCACGGTTGGTTTCACTGGTAAAACCGGCGGGGAGTTGGCTCCGCTGTGCGACATCTTGCTGAACGTGCCCTCAACCACCACCGCGCGGATACAGGAAATGCATATCACGCTGGGTCAAATGCTCTGCGGTGTGCTGGAAATTAATTTGGGCCTTGTTACTGTGGCTGGCAAGGTTAAGTCCGCATGATCGGTCATCTTGAGACATTGAATCGGCAATTGTTCCTGCTCCTGAATGCAACACCGGAGACTCCGGGAGCGGTTCTGTCTGTTGCAAAAATGATCGCCAGTGGCTTGATAGTGTATGTTCCCCTGTTGCTTGCCTTCTTGTGGCTGTGGGGAAATGATCAGCAACGCAACGCTTCATTAAGGGCGGCAGTAGCGTTGATCATTGGCCTGGTGGCAAACATCTTGATCGGCAAGCTCTGGTATCATCCACGACCGTTGGCGCTTAACCTTGGCCACACGTATCTTTTCCATCCCCTGAGCGCTTCTTTCCCGAGCGACCATACGACAGCTTTTGCGGTGGTCGGATTTGCGCTGCTCGGTGGTGGAATGCGGGTATGGGGCGGGGTCACGCTGATTGCCGGAGCGCTGGTGGGTTGGGCGCGGATTTTTCTGGGCGTGCATTTTCCTTTCGATATTCTCGGTGCTTTTGTTGTGTCATATTTGGTTTGTCAGGGCGTGTCGTATATTTGGCCGCGGGTGGGTAACACCCTCATGGCTGTTTCGATGCGCATTTACGGATCTGTTATGGCGCCATTGATTGGCCGTGGCTGGATTCGTCGTTAAAATCAGAGGAGAGACGCAATGGCTAAAACATCCGTGTCGCTGGATACTATCAGTTTTGAGGACGCGCTCTCTGAGCTGGCGTGTAGTTGCTGGTTTTAGCCGCAGCGATGATCATATCCAGTGTCAACTGGTCCGTAGCACTGCGAAGTTTGGCCATGGAAGAATCTGACGGAACGGGTATATGCGCATGAACCTCATCACGGGACAGTTCTGCCAGTTGCAGTGATTTCAGTTTTATATAGCTTGCCGCTGCATTATCTTCGGGGAGGATCTCATGTCCTTGATCCCGATAGCTTAGCACGATATCAGATATTCCCCCATCATACTTGGTCGCCGCATCTCTGATCGCTGTCAAAAGTTTGGATGGGCTTTTTTTTGCGTGTCTCGCAGCAAATCTTTTCGCGTATCTTGCGATATATATCGCAGAAGAAAATGGGTCAAATACCTGCGGTGCTTCCAAGTAATCCCATTCGGGCTTCATCATCTTGTGACAATCCATGAGGGCTCTTTGCGGCTCCGGGTCAGCCTTCTGAAGGCTCTGCAGGCAATGTGTCATGATAGGATGATTTAAGGGGAAGACGCGCGTCAGGGCATGCGCCATTACCATACCGAAATAATCGATGACTTCATGAGCTTCATGTTCTTTTCTGTTAAAAATGTTGGCGAGGGTACTGGTGATAGGAGTGTTAGGTTTGTTTTTTTGCATGAGGCTCTCGCCGACACGCTTAAGCTCATCAAAATAATGGTCCAATTTCGTGCGGATATCATCCAGGAGAACAGTGTTTTCTGGTGCAATCAGGGCCTTCTCATGTCCGATCTGTGCCCAGTGTTCGTACGATCCCCCAATGCTGACGTATGGAATTTTATCATCCCAGGCCGACATCTGTTTGTCGTTATCTCCGAATTTTTTTACCGTACCTGAATTGATGATTGGAGAAGTAAAATGGTGCAACATGTCGTGATTGACAAAGGTCATAACCTTTTGAAAATCCCGCAGCAGAGAGGTGAGCTGGGAAGGGGGGACCTTGTCCATCATACGGTGATCAATCCTGAAGGTGGGGAAAGTTGTACTGCTGCGCTTTATCTTTTTATTGCTGACTTCTGTGACCTGATCATTGTCGATTAGAAAGACTGGATTATCGCCCATTTCAAAGACCTGGAAAAATCCAAAATTGAATGAATGTCCGCAGTAATTGTAGTTTGTATTAAATGCACGCCTGCCTTCAAACAAATGTGAAGCCGGTCCGGTCGTGTAAATATTATCAGGCATGATCACGACATCGGAAGTCATCGTATTGTGCGTTTTTGCGGCCATGGCATTAAAAATCCCCGACAAAGCCCCCCGCGTCGTCAGCTTTCCCAGCTCTGCCTTATTCACCTTCTCTGGATCGGCCTTGTCGATCGCCCGCGTCAGATAGGCACTCATGGAGCTGAAGTAGGGTTGAAGACGGCGGTCTTCTTCTGCGGCTATTTCGGTATTGCTATGACCTTCCAACTGATGCACAAAATCCAGAAAGGGCTGCACACCCTCTGCCGTTGTCGCGTCGATAATGATCGGAGCGGTTACCGTGACAGGAAGTTGTGATGGTCTTTCTTGAGTCGGCATTTAATTGGCTCCATAGACATGGATACTGAATAAGTATAATTATTATAGAAATTAGTTAAATTCCCATTAAGACATTGCCGGTTGCAAGACAGTGGCGCATTTGGCGCCGTATTTATCACCTTATGCCGACCCGTATATTGACATAATAAACAAAACATTATGACGCTGAAAAAGATGACTTTTTTCCGCGACTCGGGTTATAAAGAACAACCGTTCATACCTTCACCAGGAGAGTTGTTTCTATGGCTCCATCCCCACGCGAGGCTTCCCCCAAGCTCCAACAGGCAATGGAAGATTGTCGCGAGCAGGTGAACAGGACCATTACCAACTTGCTGCCCAGTTCCGAACTGGCCGAGGCCCCTCTGTTTGATGGTATGCGTTATGCCGTATTGAATGGGGGCAAGCGTTTACGCCCGTTTATGGTGATGGAGGGGGCGCGGATTTTCGGAGTGGATGCGGGACGTGCACGTCGCGTTGCCGCTGCCGCAGAATTTATTCATAGCTATGCCCTGGTACATGATGATTTACCCTCCATGGACAATTCGGATATGCGCCGTGGCAAACCGGCGTTGCACAAGGCCTATGACGAAGTGACGGCTATTCTTGCCGGTGACGCTTTGCAGACGCTGGCATTTGAAGTGCTCGCTGACCCCGAAACACACGAAGACCCGCGCGTCAGGGTTGAGCTGGTGGCTAATCTGGCCAGTGCCGCCGGTATGCACGGCATGGTTGGCGGGCAGATGCTGGACATGATCGGTGAGAAGCAGGAGTTTGATGTGGGAACCATCAGCCGCCTGCAGCGCTTGAAAACAGGAAAATTAATCGCCTTTTGCTGTGAAGCGGGGGCCATTCTGGGCAAGGCCAACCCGGCGCATCGTCAGGCGCTGCGAAACTATGCCCATGACCTGGGCCTGGCATTTCAGGTAACGGACGATCTGCTGGATGCCGAGGGCAACCCGGCGGTGATGGGTAAACCGGCTAATCAGGATGGCAAGAAGGCGACCTTTGTGACCGCCATGGGCCGTGAACAGGCACGCCAGCGCGCCGAGATGTTGGTTGAACAGGCCATCAGCCATCTGCGCCTCTTTGATGAGAGCCGTGTTGGTTTGCTAAAAGATCTTGCCCGGTATGTGCTCCAACGCCGTCTGTAGAGGAAATAGCCTTGTTAAAAACACCTTTGCTGGACCGGGTTGACACGCCTGCCGATCTGAGGGCTCTTGATAAAAAAGACCTCGTTCAGCTTGCCGGGGAGCTGCGGGCGGAAATAATCGACGCCGTTTCTATTACTGGTGGGCATTTGGGTGCAGGATTGGGCGTGGTTGAGCTGACCACCGCCATTCACTATGTTTTCAATACGCCTGACGATAAACTGATCTGGGATGTCGGGCATCAGGCCTATCCGCACAAAATTTTGACCGGACGTCGTCATCGTATTCGTACATTACGGCAGGGGGGAGGGCTCAGCGGCTTCACCAAACGTAGCGAGAGCGAGTTTGATCCATTCGGCGCGGCACATAGCTCTACCTCCATCTCGGCCGGACTGGGCATGGCCGTGGCCCGTGATTTGGAGGGTGGGAACAATAAGGTTATTTGTGTGATTGGAGATGGCGCCATGAGCGCCGGCATGGCTTACGAAGCCATGAATAACGCGGGCCATCTAAAAAGCCGCCTCATTGTTATTCTGAATGACAATGACATGTCGATTGCGCCGCCGGTGGGGGCGATGAGTGCTTATTTGTCGCGCCTGATTTCTGGACGCACTTACCTGGGTATTCGTGAGATGGGAAAAAGGGTGGCTGAGAAATTACCACAGTCGCTACAGGTGGCGGCAAAACGCGCTGAAGAATATGCACGCGGGTTTTGGACCGGCGGTACTTTGTTTGAGGAAATGGGGTTCTATTATGTCGGCCCGATCGATGGGCATAACCTTGACCATTTACTGCCGGTACTGGAAAACGTACGGGACAGTATTTATAACGGCCCCATTCTTGTGCATGTCGTCACTAAAAAGGGTCGTGGTTACGCGCCGGCGGAGACAGCGGCAGACAAAATGCACGGCGTCAGCAAATTTGATGTATTGACAGGCACCCAGGTGAAGCCGAAATCTGTCACCCCCTCTTATACCAAGGTTTTTGCTGACAGCCTGATTACCGAAGCCCGGCATGATAAAAAGATTGTTGCCATTACGGCGGCGATGCCTTCAGGGACCGGTCTTGATTTGTTTCAAAAAGAGTTTCCCGATCGGACGTTCGATGTGGGGATAGCCGAGCAGCATGCCGTCACTTTTGCCGCGGGCCTTGCGACTGAAGGTTATAAACCTGTCTGTGCGATTTATTCCACCTTTCTGCAGAGAGCTTACGATCAGGTCGTGCACGATGTGGCGATACAAAACCTACCGGTCCGGTTTGCGCTGGATCGGGCCGGCCTTGTGGGCGCTGACGGTGCCACCCATGCGGGTTCTTTCGACATTACCTATCTGAGCTGCCTTCCCAATTTTGTACTGATGGCGGCTGCCGATGAACGGGAATTGCAACATATGACGGCGACCCTGGCCGCTTATAACGAGGGGCCGATTGCGTTGCGTTATCCCCGCGGCGAAGGCACGGGCCTGATGCTGCAAGAGCGCGGTACCGTGCTGGAAGTGGGCAAGGGGCGCATTCTCCGTGAAGGCACAAAGGTGGCCTTGCTCAGCTATGGCGCACGGCTGCAGGAATGCCTGAAGGCGGCCGACCAGCTCGGCGCACAGGGACTGTCCGTCACGGTCGCCGATGCGCGCTTTGCCAAGCCGCTGGATGAGGGTCTCGTCAAACAGCTCGCCACCCATCATGAGGCTCTGATCACCATTGAAGATGGGGCCGTGGGCGGGTTTGGTTCCCACGTGTTGCAGTCCTTGGCGCAGCAGGGGTTGCTTGATCTCGGCCTGAAAATCCGCTCGATGGTTTTACCAGACGTCTTCATCGATCATGACACGCAGCTAAGACAATATGAGCAGGCAGGTCTTGCCGCAGCCGATATTGTTACCCAAACGCTGGAAGCGATAGGCATCTCTGGAGCAAGCCGTACAACGATCCGTGCTATGATGGGGGCGTAGCAGAGACTTCTGCCGCGTTTTTTATCTTTAGTCTTTGAGGTCTTCCCACAGCTCTTTCACCTTGGCAAAGAACCCGTGGGACTGGGGGTTGGTTTTAGCATCGACGCTCTCGCCGATGAATTCTTGCAGCAATTCTTTTTGTTTTTTGGTCAGGTTGATGGGGGTTTCCACTGTCACTTCGACAAACATATCGCCGCGAGACGGGGAGCGCATAACGGTCATGCCTTTCCCTTTAAGGCGAAATTGTTGATTGGTTTGTGTGCCTGCGGGAACAGTAACCTTCATCAGCTTGCCATCAATAGTCGGAACTTCGACAATGCCGCCCAGCGCAACCAGATGCATCGGCACGGGTACGCGGCAGTGGAGATTAGCCCCCTCGCGCTGAAAGAAACGATGTGGTGTGATAGTCAGAAACACATATAGATCTCCCGGAGGTCCGCCACGGACACCCGCTTCTCCCTCACCGGCCAGACGAATGCGTGTGCCATCTTCAATCCCGGCCGGAATGGATACCTGCAGAGACTTTTCCTTGCGGGTGCGTCCGCTGCCGCCACAGGCGTGACACGGGTTCTTGATGGTTTGCCCGGCGCCGCCGCAGGTGGGACAGGTGCGTTCGACAGTGAAAAATCCTTGTTGTGCCCTGATGCGTCCGATGCCGCGACAGGCCTCGCAAGTTTCGGGCTTGGAGCCTTTTTCTGCGCCACTGCCATTACAGGTATGGCAGCCCTGCCAGGTCGCGACCTTAAAAGTTGCGTCTTTGCCTTTGAAGGCTTCCTCAAGAGTGATGCTCATATCGTGGCTCAGGTCACCACCGCGTCGGGCGCCATCGGCGCCGCTGCGGCGCCCGGCTTGGGCTGCGCCACTCATAAAGTCACCGAACATTTCCTCAAAAATATCGGAGAAACCGGCCCCGCTGAACCCGCTTGCAGCACCGCTGCCTGGGCGCGCGCCGCCACCGCCCTGAAACGCTCCATGGCCAAAACGGTCATAGGCGGCGCGTTTCTGCTCGTCCTTCAGGACGTCATAAGCCTCGCTTACTTCCTTGAACTTGTGTTCGGCATCCTTGTTGCCCGGATTCTTATCAGGATGAAGCTTGAGCGCCAGCTGGCGATAGGCTTTTTTTAAATCCTCCGCCGAGGCCTTTTTGTCAACGCCAAGTATCTCGTAATAGTCTTTTTTAGACATTATCTCTTGTCTCTGTCTTTC
>JACQAA010000181.1 GCA_016195185.1 Pseudomonadota bacterium
CGTGGCGCCACCCATCCCCAGGCTTACCTGGCCGTAGCCGATGCCCATGTAGCCGTTCGTGGCGGAAGCCGTCAACGGAACTGCAGAGGCCCCAACCCCCAGCGCAAACGCTAGTATTGGTTTGCTGATAAACTTCATTATTCACTCCTCCTGATATTTTTAAGGCTAATCCCGAAGAAAAAGTTTTTTATTCGAGGGTGCAATTATCGGGGGGCAGAAGGCGCGAACAAAGAAAGATAGTCGCTTGAGGATTATGCAACAAAAGGAAGAATTATGCGGTGCGACTTCGGACGCTGAATTCAGCGTCATACCACTGTCACGACAGTCACAAGTGCATGCGCGGCTATTACTGATGGTAACTGACGAAACCCGCTGGTGACCACTACACTATTTGTTTATTTATTTTTTAGATCTTCTAGGTTACTTTGGCCACCATGTTACCGCGACCTTTCATTCCTCATGTCCTCGCAGTTCTTTTAATTTTGCCCCGATCTTGACTCTACCCTCCTTAATATAAATTCAGAAATGTCTATATTTTTATGAAGGGAGATAATGGATAGGGAAGGTTGAATTGTCAAGCGGCGTATGGCCATAAACAAGCTGTCAGGGAAGCTCTGATTAAGTTTCCCGTTCGCCCTGAGCATGTCGAAGGATGAACGGGAAGCGCCCCAAATTGGAGGCGATTCGTCCGTTCGTGGCTCGACAGGCTCACCACGAACGGACTTAATCAGAGCTTGATTAGATCTTCCTGTGCCATTGTGAAGGCGGGATTTGCGATTATCCGCCTGCCATAAAGAATCTCATCGCGACGGCCGGAAGTGCAGGGGGTGGCGGGGAGATGTGTTAAGGATCAAACGATTGCTTGTCTCAAAAGGCAAGGTTTCCTTACCAATTGACCAAAAGACTGTTTATGGTATCAGCGCAATTGGCTCCCGATACCCTAAAATCAGTGCAAGACGGGTATCAGGAAGATTTTGGTGAAAAACATTAAAATATCATTCACTATATTAATATAATCATTACAAATGTAGTCCATGACCATCTTTTCATGCTTCGCTGGATTAGTGGCCCAAAGACCGCATCCTGATATGATTTCCCGCCTTGGCCTTGTTTTACTTGCTCGTTAGCGTTAAGCCCATGACAACCGAGAGCCCTATTTCACCGCAAGCCGACCACCCCCGGGAAGGAGACCCCAAAGCCCAGGCGCAGGCCTGCCTCCAAGCCAGCCGTTTCGAAGAGGCACGACAGCTCTATGAGCAGATCTGCCGTCTCAACCCCCAGGACGCCGAAGCCTGGTTCTTTTTCGGCGCGGTCAACGGCCAACTGGGGCGTTTCGACGAGGCCATCACCTGCTCCCTCCGTGTCATCGCGCTTCAGCCCGATCACTCCGATGCCCGCTACAACCTGGCCCAGGCCTACATGCATCAGGCCCGGTTCCGGGAAGCGGCCGAGGCCTATCGGGAGGTCGCACGTCGTAACCCGCAGCATGTACCGACGCTCAACAACCTGGGCTACGCACTGGTGCAGATCGGCCGCTTCGACGAAGCCGTCGCCTGTCACCGGCAGGCACTGCGGTTACAGCCCAACGATGCCGAGGCGCTGAACAATCTGGGCAATGCGCTGCAGGGGCAGGGAAAGAAAGAAGAAGCCGTAGCCGCTTACCGGGAGGCGTTGCGGCTAAGACCCGAGTATGCATCACCGCGCTTTCAGCTGGCTGCGATGGGCAGAGACGAAACACCACCGCAAGCACCGCCTGATTACGTGCGTAATTTATTCGATAATTATGCCGAGCGCTTCGATAAGCATCTTGTGGAAGGTCTGGAATACCGCACACCGGAACTCTTGAACCGTCTGGTCAGGAAGGTATTGGGTAATGAGTCTCGCAAGCTGGATATCCTGGATCTGGGATGCGGCACCGGACTGTGCGGACCGATGTTCCGTGATCTCGCGCACAAACTGGTGGGAGTGGATTTGTCGCCGAAGATGATCGAAAAAGCCCGCGCCAGAAATCTTTATGATGAATTGCTGGTGGGGGAGATCACGGTTTCATTGATGAAACCGGATACAACGTTTGATCTGATCATCGCGGCAGACGTGTTTCCATACATCGGGGATCTGCAGCACATCTTTGAAACCTGTGAGCGCACCTTAAAACCCGATGGATTGTTTGCTTTTTCTGCGGAGGTGGCCAATGATGTGGCTGGCTACGTGCTTCGCCCCACGGGGCGTTACGCTCATTCCGAGAAATATGTAAAGAATCTGTCGGCTAAAAACGGTTTTTCAGAGCTGGTTTTCGAGCAGACCATTCTGCGCAAAGACAGGGGAAAGCCGGTCCACGGTTATGTTTCCGTGTTTCGCCATGCTCACGGCCCAAAGATCGCGGCCTGACTTGTTTCCTTGAAGGTTTGGTTTTGTTCTGTTGGTTCGTTAGCATCAACCCATGCCAACCGATAGCCCCATCCCACCTCAAGCTATTCAACCCTTGGCAGATAGCGTGAAAGCGCAGGCACAGGCTTGCATTCAGACCAACCGTTTTGAGGAGGCGCGGTTACTCTATGAGCAGATCTGTCACACCAACCCGCGCGATGCCGAGGCCTGGTTTCTGCTCGGTGCGGTCAACGGCCAACTCGGGCGGCTCGAGGATGCCATCGCCTGCTGCCATCAAGTCATTGCCTTGCAGCCAGGGAACGCCGATGCCCACTACAATCTGGCCCAGGCCTGCATGCATCAAGGCCGCTACCGGGAGGCGGCCGAGGCCTACCAGGAAGTGGTGCGGATGCAGCCGCGGCGCATCGAGGCGCTGAACAACCTGGGTTATGCCCTGCAGCACATCGGCCGCCACGA
>JACQAA010000005.1 GCA_016195185.1 Pseudomonadota bacterium
GATAAAAATAACCATCATCACAAAGGCGCCAAACAGGCTCCATTGCTGCGGTGTTGCCGGGGACGAGCGCAGCATGTACCAAGCCTCCCCGATCAGCTCAAAAAATCCGTATTTCCGGACACCTTCCGCCCCATAGCGCGTGGCGGGGTGGTTGGGCGGCAACAGCCCTGCCTGCTCAAACATCACCGCGATCATGCGGATAAACACCGGAACAATGAAAGAAAACTGGCGGAAACAGAGGTGGAACTGCGGCATAAACAGAAATGCAGCAACAGAAGCTGGTCTAATGCGCCGTGGCGAATCGCCCATGCAGTTTTCCCCGATTAAGAACCCACCCCGCCATTCTAATAGGCCATCTGTTAATGATACGTGTTTTTCTTAAAATCGTCAAATTTTATAGCATTTATGAAAAATTTTATCGACCCTGCAATAGATTATAACTCATTGATTTACCAAGAAAATGACTTCATAACATAGCTGGGTTGATAGGGATATCTTGCCAAAAAGTTTCGCCAGTCGTTTTTGGCAAATTCCTCCCGATGAATACCTGATGTTACCAGTACGGAGTCAAGCCCAGCCCCGGTTGCTCCGGCAATATCCGTCAACATACTGTCCCCGACCGCCAGAACCCGACCACTTCCCAGCTCTTGGAGACAACGGCTGTAAACACTCCGGTACGGCTTGCCGAAATAAACCACCTCTCCCTCCAGTGTCGCATACAGATCAGCCAGGGTGCCGGCGCAAATCACCAGCTTGTTTTCGATGTGCACTGTTTTATCCGGATTGGCGCACAACATGGGCAAGCCGTGTTCGCTGCACCTTTTGAGGACAGGCAGATATTTTTCGGCAGGGTCAGAAAAATCCATCACCCCACTGTTCAACACGAAATCAGCGTCGGCCGGATCCTGCACCAATTCTACATCAAGCCCTTCATAAAGACTGGCATCCTGCACTCTGCCGATATGCAGACACCGCCGGCCCCACTTCGTCAACAACGTGTCATGGAGCGCCTGCCATGTCATTTCACCTGACGTTAAAACGCCATCGTACAGTTCAGTCGCCACACCCATTTCTGTGAGTCTCTGCGCCACGATATGGGCGCGGCGCGGCGCATTGGACAGCAGCCAGACTTTTCTTTTCGCTTTTTTCAGCAACTGCAAGGCTGGAATGGTATCCGGGAAGGGGGCGGCACCATCATGCACCACCCCCCACAAATCCAGGATGAATCCCTCATAGGATCCGAATACCTCGGATAATCCGCTGATCAACTGGGGCGAGGCGGACATTCAGATCATGCCGCTTCATGGAGTGCCGGTTTGCCGAACAGGTAACCCTGCCCGTAATCAATCTCGACATCCAGCAGATCCAGCAACTGGCGGTCTGTCTCGATTTTCTCAACAATCACATCAATGCCGCTGTGATCAAGTTCCGCCTTCATGCGCTTCATGCGCGACACCCCGCCCTCTTCCTTAAGTTCCGACAGCAGCAGGGGCGCATCAATCTTGATAAAACGAATGTGCCGGGATTCAAGGTATTCGAGATCGAAGGCGATGTCCCTGACCTGATCCATCGAAAAACGACAGCCCAGCTTTGACAAACCTTCCAGAGTCGGCAAAGCGTCAATACTCATGGTGGCAAGATCCTTCTGACCCAGTTCAAAAATCAATTGCGGCGCTAACATCCGGTTCTGGGAGATAAACTCGACCAGATCCCCCATAAACTTCGGGTCATTGAGCGTCAGACTGGTAATGTTAAAGAAGAAGGCACGGTTATAATCACCCACCGCCGTATTACGGACTACCTGCAGCCCTCTCAGCAGCAAAAGATTATCAATGGCCGGCATCATCTCCTGCTTCATCGCCAGCTCAATATAACGTGTTGCCGGCAGATATGCATCCGGCATGATGCGAATGCGCGAAAATGTCTCATAGAAACGCAGTTTGCGCTGCGGCAGGTTCACTATCGGCTGCAGGAATAAATCGACCTGATCTTTTTTGACTGCGGTATCAACCAGTTGCAACAACCGGCTCGCCCGCCAATTTATCGTAGTTGCGCGCCAGAGTTCCTGCCGCTTCCGCCAGTTTCTTGCGCAGGGAAGCTGCGTCGTTTCTGTTGCGCGCCACTTCGCGTACAAGACGCTCATAGTCATCATTCATGCGCTGAAACTGGGACAATAAGCTGCTCTCCCATTTGCGGCGGGAAGAAATTTCCAACAGGAGCAGACCCAGAAGACCCATCAGGGCGGCTGACAGAACAGAGATCTCTATCGACACCGCATAACCAAGAAAAATCAGGAACGTGACAATCGACACGGCGATCACCATGTTCCGGAATGTCAAATGGTCATAGATCGTGAAGACTTCCGGCATATCACCGCCATGCCCCAGCGGGAGATCAAACAGGTTAAGCTTGATGCGGGGATCATTTTTTCTCTTGCTCAGCGTGTTATCTGCCATGCCGCTAGACTACTGCCTTCGCCTGCACTTTTCCAGTGCCCGTTTCCACACCAACAGCCTGGGACATATGTCGCAACCCATCTCGCTGCAGCAAATCAGTCAGCCCCTCCAGAATTCTGGTAATAAGAGATGGCCCCTGATAGATCAGTGCCGTGTAGAGCTGAACTAATGACGCCCCCGCTTTGATCTTCTCATAAGCGTCTTCAGCAGAAGAAACGCCACCCACTCCAATGATCGGGATCGTGCCGCCGGTCATCTGATAAAAATCACGGATCAGCTCCGTTGAAAGATTTTTGAGCAACCGACCGCTTAATCCGCCTTTTTCATTTTTAAGATGCGGCGCAAGCTCAGCCGGTCGCATCAATGTTGTATTCGAAATAACCAATCCGCCGATGCGGTGCTGCAGGGCCAGCTCAGCAATATCCACGCTCTGGGCCAGGTTGAGATCAGGCGCAATTTTCAGCAGCAAAGGTTTTGTTGATGTCAGCCCGGATAGCAACTGATCCAGCTCTTTCCTGGCCTGCAAATCACGTAAGCCAGCCGTGTTGGGGGAAGAAACATTGATGGTGATATAATCCGCTAACGGCTCCAGCCGTCCTAAACAGAGGCGATAATCATCGATCGGCGATAACGTGCCCTTATTAATCCCGATATTCACGCCCAACACTCCAGACACTGGCGCAGCACGCTGCCTAAAACTATCAATATTCCGGGCAAAGAATTCAAGCCCTTTACCTGGGAATCCCAGGCGATTGATGACGGACTCATTTTTTCTGTCGCGAAAGAGACGCGGACGATCATTACCCGGCTGCGGCAAGGGTGTCACCGTACCAATTTCAACAAACCCAAAACCCAATGCCAATAACGGTGCAATCGCTTCAGCATCCTTGTCAAATCCCGCCGCCAGACCAAGGGGGTTTTTAAATTCCCGGCTCCAAAGAGTGCTTTTTAACGACTCGTCATGACTGCAATTGGACGGCCCGAATCCGGCCTTGAGTGCCCCCAGCACCAGCCGATGCGCCTGCTCAGGTTCCATCGCCATCAAGAGCGGGCGGAAGTAGGGGTACAGATCCATCACATCTTGACCCTCTCGCGTACAAACTGCTGCACACGCGCGAGATTCGCCGACATCACCTCGTATTTTTCCTGTCGCTGGTAAAGATCCGCCAGCTGCGCTGGCAATTCCGGTTCAATGCCGATAGCTTTTTTGACTGCTTCGGGAAATTTCGCTGGATGCGCAGTTGCAAGAGAGACGATGACACTGTCCGGATTCTTTTTCCGATATTCTTCGGCAACCCCAACTCCCACCGCCGTATGCGGGTCGAGTTTCATGGTTTTTTCCACTGCCCCACCATCGCCGCCATAAAGATTGAGCAATAAGCGCTCAAAATTGCTGGAAACCTGGATATCCATGCTGGGACTGAGCGAGGGCACTACGCCCTCTGTCTGCATTTTTCCGGTCTCAAAAAAACGGTGCAGAATATCGTTGCGATTGGTGGCGACGATCAGTTTTTCAACCGGCACGCCCATCGAACGTGCAACATAACCGGCATAAACATTGCCGAAATTTCCCGTCGGCACACAAAACGCCACCGGTTTTCCTACCCGCGCTGCAGCGAATACGTAGTAAACGACTTGCGCCAAAATCCGCGCCCAGTTAATGGAATTAATGGCAGACAGCTGCAAATCATCGCGAAAAACCTGATCATTGAACATGGCTTTGACCAAATCCTGGCAATCGTCAAAACTGCCCTCGATCGCGATATTAAACACATTCGGTGCCAGCACCGTTGTCATCTGGCGACGCTGCACCTCCGACACGCGGTTATGCGGGTGCAGGATAAAAATATTCGCATTATCCTTGCCCTTAAACGCCTCAATCGCTGCCGAGCCCGTGTCACCGGAGGTGGCGCCAACAATTGTCACCTTTTGTTTTGTTCGTGCCAGAATATGATCAAACACTTGTCCCAAAAACTGCAGGGCTACATCCTTGAAGGCCAGTGTTGGCCCATGAAACAACTCCAGAAGATAAAAATTATCACCGATCTGACGCAACGGTGTAATATCCTGGTGATTGAAACTTTTATAGGCTGCCTTGAGAATTTTGATCAGATCCGCAGGAGAAATAGCCCCCTCCACAAATGGCAGGGTCACCCGCCAGGCCACTTCCAGGTACGCCTGATGCGCCATATTCGGCAGATCAGCCGACGATAAGGAAGGACTGGTCTCCGGCACGTAAAGACCGCCATCGCGTGCCAGCCCCGTCAGGGTTGCTCCAGTGAAATCCAAATGGGGCGCCTTGCCCCTCGTGCTAACGTAACTGAACACGCCTCTACCCTCACGCCGTTCGTGGTTTCCAATAGCGGATGAAGAAAATTATTTGCAGTATCAACGCCATCGTGAACCAGAAAAGTGCATATTGTGCGTGGTTATTGGTGATATTAACCTCAACTCTCCCGCCAACCGGATAGATGCCCGGCTCCTTCTTGGCAATATTGACGATAACCGGCAAGGGGTCTTTAACTTTTGCCGCATCCGCCATCGCCTTGATATCCGCCCAGTACCAATCATTTTTTTGCGGATTGTTGGGCGGCGTGAAATAAGTCGGGTGCGCCAGCTGAACAATGCCCTCGACCTGAACAGTTCCTTGCGGACGCACCGCCCTTGACATCCATTCATCGGAAATCCAGCCCCGATTGACGATCACCACACCGCCCGATGCCCGCTGAAATGGCACCAACATGTGGTAGCCATTCACCCCATTCAGAACGCGCGGCTTGATGAGAAATTCATGATTATAGAGGAAATGCCCCGCCAAAGTGACCCGGCGGTACTCCCAGGCTGCAGGATTGGTGATTGTCTCCGGCAACGGGACCGGCGGCTTCTGCATCTGGTTGCTGATCTGCGCCAGCAGGGTGGTTTTCCATTCCAGACGCTTTAATTGCCACGTCCCAAGCCCGACCAGCACTGTAAAAAGGAGCAGTGTAAAAAAGGTTGCCCACAGCGCTGGTTGAAATTTTTTCTGCATGCTCCGTATCATAAAATTTTTGGCGAAAAAGTCATAGATTTGATTTGCCATCATTTCCAGAATTTGATAGTTTCCGATCTGCAGCAATGGAGCACCTATGACCACACGCCCCCTCACCAACGGAGAAATCAGGCTCGCGCAGACAGTTATGGCATGGAACAACAGGCAGCCATTGTGCAGGAATACTTTTTGGCCAAACACGCAGGCCTCACCACCTACTCGTACAACTGCAAGAATAACTGCAGTGCTGAAGAACGACTACGGCTCTACGAGAAAGTGCTGGAGAAGTTTTTAAAAGATCCCACCTATGCCCGGCAAAATCATTTTCCGGGACCGTTCCGGAATACGCCGCCTAAACCCTAGTTCTTCTTCCATTCCCCCGGGCGGTGCCGATACTCGAGCAAAATAATAAAAGCCTTTACGGTCGGCAAAATCAGCGCGATCATGCCCAGAGCCACAAAACCCCATAGCACGACGTGAACCCACAGGGGCGGCGCAACAAGGCATTCAAACAACCATGCCGCCGGCACAATCGAAACCCCAAGCAAAAAAATTAGAAAAACGGAGGCGCCATCACCGACGTCATGCTTGCCGAGCTTGGCATGGCACTGGCTGCATTCCTCGACAACGCTGACTGAATACGGCTTAAAAAGACGACCCCGCCGGCATGCAGGGCAGCGGGGTTTCATCGCAAAGAGAAGGTCGGCAACAAGGCTCAACTATTGCCCCACCAGTACACAGC
>JACQAA010000179.1 GCA_016195185.1 Pseudomonadota bacterium
CAAGACACTGGTCAACTTCTGGAAGAAATGGCCGGATAGCGAAGAGCCGCTGAAGGCGTGGTTCAAGGTGGCCAGCGAGGCCGACTGGCAAGGCCCTCAGTATGTGAAGGCGCAGTATAAAAACGCCAGCATCCTGAAAGACGGCAGGATTGTTTTTAACATCGCGGGCAACAAATACAGGCTGGTGGCGTGGATAAACTATGATTACAGCGTGATCTATATCCGGTTCCTTGGGACGCACAAGGACTATGATCGGATCGATGCGCAAACGATATGAAGGAGAAATGATATGAACATTAAACCGATCAAGTCTAAAAAAGACTACGAAGCCGCGTTGAAACGGGTTGAAAGCCTCATGAGCGCCCGCAAAAACACGGATAAGGGGGATGAGCTGGATGTGCTGACAACGCTAGTGGAAGCCTATGAGCAAAAACATTTCCAGATCGATAACCCCGACCCGATTGCAGCGATTGAGCATCGTATGGAAGCTTTAAAAATTGGGCGCAAAGACCTTACCCCTATTTTAGGATCAAAAAGCCGTGTGTCCGAAGTTCTAAGCCGCAAACGCAAACTGACCATGGAGATGGTACGGAATCTGCATGAGAAAATGGGTATCCCGGCACGGACTCTTATTCAAGACTATGAGTTACATTCACATTAAAGGGTATAGGATCTCAAGCTTTTGGCGTTTTATTAGATTTTATTTCAGCACCTTTGTTCTGCAGAATAATTGCCCTCAAATGATCGGACACTTTCATGACGTATCCTCCCGCCATCTCCGGCGTAATATTCACGTATGGGTTCCAAGGATTTTTAGCATCATTCACAACTTTGTCAGGTAAAGGTATCCGGACGCGCCCCGTTTCTCCGCGCAACGCAGCCTGCCATGCAAAGGGCGTTTTGCCGTAACGGTTAGGATTGGAGCCGTCTAGTTCAAACTCTTTATACAACGCAAAAATATGCACTTTCTGCTCATCGGAGAAAGTGATCTTTTGTGCTTTGGCTTGCGTCAGAACTTCATCGGCATAATCCGGTGAATCAACACCTTTGGCAATAACACAGGAAAGAAGAGTCTTCACCTTCAAACCGCTGACTGCCCTGAGAGATTCAAGGTCCTGATCCGGCGTCGCTTTTGTGGCATCCGTAACGCCCGTGCGGTAAAGACAATCACCGCCGGTATCAACATCAATCACGGTATCTACCTTACCAAAATCATCCAGTGCGGCCTGTATCTGTTCCTGCAGCCTGCCATCCTTTGCATCGATGACAAGATACATAGGGACTTTATCGGCTGGGATTGATTCAAGGAAACGTCCGCTGCCGGTCGTCTCTGGTGTGATACGGAAGCCCATGTCTTTGAGAGCATCCACAGACGAGGCACGTCCCTCAAGAAAACCTGATATTTTTTCCACGAGGAAGGAAGAAGCGTTATTCGGCCTTTTCGGAGAACCGTCCCCATTCTTTTCCCAGTCGTCAGCGGCAGGTAGTGATTGGTTGTCAAGGATGACAATGCTCTTACCAGATTCGATGGCGTTGATAAAATCGGTAATGGCCACATTGCGTCCGCCAGCTACGATCATCAGGTCGCAGGCCTCAGCGGAGGTTTTGGAATAATCATCCGCGCTTGCAAACATGAATTTAGGAAGCTCTGAGAAAGCTTTACGCTGTACATCGCTCAGGTCGGTCAGCTCTTCTGGCTTCACATATGCGCTATATTCCAGAGCGGTGAAGAGAATCACGCCTTTGCCATGTTTGATACCAGCCGTGGTCGCGATAGCGTCAACACTATTTGCCGATGTGGTCGGGCTGGTGATATACGCGGAACGAGACATGAAAGCTCTGTACAACCAATCATCACCGCGTCTGCACCATGCCTCTTTAATTCTTCTATAAGCTGCAGAAGTTCAGGGCCGTCTTCTTCATTTCCACCCATGACATTATGTATGATATGATTGACCGTTTCTTGCTGTTCTCTGCCCAAGTATATGGCCTCAATTCCAAGGTCTTGCAATGCTCGTGCGTGCAGGTGCTGATTAAAAGAGCTTTGCGAACACAAAACGCCCACTCGACGTTTCTTCATCTGGCAAGCGGCTTCAGCGCCGGAAGTTAAGATGTTTACAACGATCATCCCCTGTCCAGATTTGAGGATGTCCCGGAAAGTATGTGTTGAATTACAGGCACTCACTAAAATATCTACACCCCATTCTCTTAACTGACCTATGGCGTGGACAAGAGACTGTTTTGTACTGCTTTCATCCCGAACGCCGCCCGCATCCATTCCCTGCAGTGCGCAGGAATAGACAATCACGTTTGGGTAATCATCGTCTTCTATAGCCTGATGCTGATTTTGCACAAGGCGGAGAAGGGAGGTATAGGCGTAAGCTGCCGCCCATGGGCCGCCCCCGCCTAAAATACCTATCGTTTTACAAAATTTTTTCTTTGACGCGGTCATAGATCACTAGAGTGCTTGTTATTTCTCGGAAAGCCTTGTATATACTCTGGTTGAGTATAATTAAGGGCGGTATGTCACGGATGCTCACCTTGAAGAAGTAATACCAGCCCTCGTAATTTCTGACTCGTAAGGGATTCCCAAGAGCGCTCAGATGTGATTCACTTGTGCAAAAGCACAGGAGGAGAACATGGCGAGCATTACGATTACCAGAAGGATGGAGGCAAAGGAACTGCGCGTGA
>JACQAA010000192.1 GCA_016195185.1 Pseudomonadota bacterium
GAGCCGCACGACCCGCGATTGGTCGTTGCCGAAGGAAGTGTGGTTAAACCGCCCCGCGGAAGAATGCACTTTGAGGCAGGCGGCTTAGATGGACGCGACAACTATGTTGACAGCCGCCGCTGTTGGCTCTATGCCTTGAGACACCAGTCTTGCCACATGGTCAGGTAGGTTTGTTCCAGGTTTTTCGTGAAGCGTTGCGCATCCATCAAGGGGGATGCTGCCATGCGTGTGCGCAGCTCCTTTCGTAACGCGCTGAGGCGTTCCAGGTCAGCCGACAATCTCAACGCCGTTGCTATGTATTCTTCAGGTGTATGGCAGATGAGATCCGTCAATCCCAGGTTGCTCATCTCGCTCACTCCAACCCTTGCCGCGTGGGTCCGGCCCGCCAGCGTCACCACCGGTACCCCCATCCATAGCGCCTCGCAGTTAGTCGTAGTGCCGTTGTAAGGAAATGGGTCGAGTCCAATATCGATGTCCCGATATCGCTCCAGATGAGCATTCTGGGATCGGTCCTGGCCGAGGAGCTCCAGCTGTTCCGGCGCCACACCCAGCTCCGCAAAAGT
Source organism: Pseudomonadota bacterium (assembly GCA_016195185.1). GTDB lineage: Bacteria > Pseudomonadota > Alphaproteobacteria > Micavibrionales > UBA2020 > PALSA-926. Next base: position 564 of record JACQAA010000192.1, read on the forward strand.
TTCCCGCACCGCTTGTTGCATGGTTCCTTCGCTCAAGCTGGAATTCTTGAGCATCAAGCGCGACCCGGGAATGGCTTGTAGAATTCTGGCCCAGACCGCCATCACCTCGGGGGTTACTTTTTTGAAGTTGTTGAAGGAACCAAAAGTGACGTATCCCCTTGCCAGCGCGGGAAGCTCTGATTCCTCCGGGGCCTCCCGAGGCTGTCTATAGCAGGAAAAACTTTCCGGCAGGCGTACAAGTGTCTCGGAGTGAATATGCTCGGTCATCCCCACGGGGTCGGCGAACTCGTCGGTAAGGCGGTAATCCATTGTCGACAATCCGGTGGTGTTGGGATACCCAAGCCACGTGACCTGTATAGGAGCGGGCTTCTGGGCAAAAACCAGCAAGCGGTTATTGGCCGTGTGGCCGTTCAAATCTACCAAGATGTCGATTTGGTCGGCCCTGATCTGCTTGGCGACTGACTCATCCGACATGCCGATAATGTTGCGCCAACGATCGGAGCGCGATTCTAACCGCTTCGTTACCTCATCTTCTTGAAAATTATTGTAATAGCAAAATATTTCGAATCGATCGCGATCGTGGTTCTCCAATACCGGTTCAATGAAGTGAGAAACGGAATGCTGCCTGAAGTCGGAGGACACATAACCGACCTTAAGACGCCTCTCAGGTGAGCGATCATTGGCATGCGCCTGTATCAAAGCAGCCAACGCTGCTTCCCGTCGCCTGGCAAAGTCCAGGTGAGCGTTGTACACGGACACAAGGTCGTTGCAAGACGTGTAGTTAAGAGTTAACAAAAGGTTGCTATGGGCCTCGACATAATCCGGGCGCAGCGCCAGCGCGCGCTCGAAGTGGACCACCGCCTGGGCCGGCTTGCCTAGCGCCGCCAGCGCGAGACCCAGATTGTTATGGGCCTCGACATAATCCGGGCGCAGCGCCAGCGCGCGTTCCAGGTGGGAAACGGCCTGCACTGTCTTTCCTTGCGCCGCCAGCACATTCGCCAGATTGCTATGGGCGTCGGCAAAATCCGGGCGCAGTGCCAGCGCGCGTTCGTAGTGGGCCACCGCCTGGGCCGACTTGCCTTGCGCCGCCAGTGCGGCGCCCATATTGATATGGGCGTCGGCAAAATCCGGGCGCAGCGCCAGCGCGCGTTCATAATGGACCATGGCTTGGGCCGGATTGCCTTGCATCGCCAATGCGAGACCCATCTGGAAGACGCGCTGTGCCTCCTCCAGACGCCACATCTTTTGGCGTCGCGTGGCCTCGCTGATGTCAGGCCCATCCCCAGCCACGATGGGCTCTCGTCGCGCCAATCCGGACTGATCCATGCGCGGCTGTGCGCCGTTAATCCCACAACATCGTTTGAATTTTTTGCCTGATCCACAAGGACAGGGATCATTGCGTCCAGGATTCATCATTGTTTGGGGCCACAACTATCGATGCAGAAAACAGGCGGGTAGTCAGGAATCACTCTGATGCAATTCACCAGCGAGGCGTGCGTCTTCCGTATGAACTGTAACCGACGCTTGTACGCTTTGCAAGATACGGTATTTCCCAATCATCCGGAGAGTCTGCGCACAGAGGCGTATTTCCAGCGGATCATGAACCTGAGACACAGCGTTTAGAGCGATCATTACACCATGATGACCGACATGGACAGCTCTCGGTTTCAGACAGTAACGCAGCTCGACGTCTTGCTCGATGGCGTCTATGGCAAAGGCCTAATCGATAGGCAGAAATACCCGTCACGCTGATGGAATAATTCGCTATCGCCGGTCCCTGCATGGAATTCCGCTCACGTCAAAAACAACGGACTGAAAGGAGCGCGGGTATGGCCGTAAAATTTGCGTTTTACGCCACCACAGAAAGACGTGGTTCGAAGTCATGTCCCGCGCCGCCAAGCGAATATTGTTATCCGGCGATCAGTTCTCGCGCGGATGGGCCGGGTTATCCCGGCTTCGGCTAGGCGAAGGGGATGGCCAATGGCGTTCCTTCAGGAACGCGAGCAGCTCGTGAAAGGCTGGCGTCAGCTTCACCTTGGCGCCGGCGTGGAACAGGATGTTCAATAACAAAATCAGCGCGTGTGTCGAATAGGGCGGGCTCAAAAATGCGGGAGACCCGTAAACGATTGGGCGGTTTTCTTCTTATGCCGATTTGTTTCAGGTCAGTCTTGTTGACGGTTTTAAATAACACCGGCTCAGTGCCTGAATGAAAAAGCCGAGGACATGCCCCGGCTTTCTCTGTATGGCCCGCTCATCCCGTGCTGGCGGACATTCGTCAGCCAGGGAAAACAGCCTCCTCTTATTTTAGGTATCTCCCTCGCCCTTCTCCTCCAGGCGCGGCGGCGCGCAAAGCATTCCGCGATTGTAGGCCTCGAGCGTTTCCTTCAGATCCTCGCCATTACCGTCCCACGCCAGCGAGTTGGCCACCACGCCACTGCCCAGGGGATGTGCCACCAGCCACTGATTCGCGGCGTCGATCGTTGTCTGAATACAACTTGCACAGGTACCGCTCGTCACATTCAATATTGCCGCCACCAACTGACGATACAGGGTCCATGTCATGTCCTTCTTGGGCGGA
>JACQAA010000190.1 GCA_016195185.1 Pseudomonadota bacterium
CCTATTTTGGCGGCTAAATGCACACGACTCCATGTGGAAACCGGAATCCAGAGCAGAACGAGAGTGCCGATTTGGGTCTCGTCGAGCTTGGCGTCATGGGGCGCATGGTTACGAGCGCATAAATAGGCCAGGGAAATACCGCTTTAACCGGAAGAGCTGTTTAACGAATCACGCAGAGATTTCTACGATGTCTTGGATGTCTTAAGTGATTTCTGAGAGATGGAAATCTTTTTCTCAGGTTCCCGTTCTACATCACGCCAGCCATGGCCGACATTCTTGAGCGCCGCTACGGCCAGCCGCGGATACATGGAAGCGTTCCAAGTTACATTGGCTGCCAAGGCACATTCGAAGGAACATTTGCATTTTGTGTCGACGATCCAACGGCGGAGATCGGCGTTGGCATGAGTCGACATTAACTTCTGCAAATCAAAATCATAATCACGCAGATTGCCCATCGACTTGTCGAGAATTTCGCAGGGGCGAACCTCGCCCGTTTCGCTAATGACCACAAGCTTGCGTCCAGCCACGCAGGGTGTAACAAACTTGTCTTCAAACACCGTACTCATCAAGTTCTCCCAAGCAACGTCACGAACACCCCGGTACAAGGGGTACAGAAACCTTTTCTCCTTCTTGCGCTCAAGGCTGGAGAGATAGGCGTTCATTTCCCTGTATCTTTCGGCTTCCTGGGTCTTCAGCTCAGGATCCTTAATGTCGCCACGCACATACGTTACCGTGTGGTTGTCGAATTCAAAATTTGAGTTGAGATGACGCAGAATATCAAGGATAGTATTTGTGGTATTTCGCGTAAATACGGTGTTTGAATCAAGAACCAAGTTCGGATAATGTTTCCGCAGGGGACTGATAGCTTTGTAGCTTTCGATAATCTTCGCATAGGAGCCCGGCATCGATCTATTCTTATCATGATCCTCGCCGATCCCGTCAATCGAGAATGTCAGCCGGATAAAAGTATCCGGATGTTTCGGCAATATGGCCTCAAGATAGCGCATCATTCGATCCGTAAGCCACGCATTGGTTGGAATCGTAATGAACCTCACGCCGGTGTTTTCTATGAAAAGACTGGTGATCTCGGCAAATTCCTTGCGCAAGAATGGTTCGCCGCCGGTAAGCGATAGCTGCAATAAGGGCCCAACCGATTTCGATATTTTCTCCAGCTCAGGAACTGTTAGCTCATTGGGCTTTCTCCCCTTCTCAATCTCGGCGTAATAGAAACAGAATTTGCAGCGGAAATTGCAGCGGTTGGTCACATATAAAATGATGTAGCCAACCTTATTTGGGTTGGCCCACGCAGCGAAATTCCGGTAGCTCTTCTTCAGGGCGCTAAGAACATTGCTCAATGTTATCGTCTCCGCAGCCGAACATTTCAGTCGCCCCTGACCTGCATTCTGAAGGGACATCCTTATCACGGATAATGAAAGTACACCAAATCATTTTTCCATCTCAGCGGCATCAGGTCGGGCGCGTTACAGATTTACTTTTTTGTCGACAATAAACATTGGACGCCGCTTTACCTCGTCATAAATACGCCCCACATATTCACCCATTAGTCCCAGAGAAAGCAGTTGTATACCCGAAAAAAATGTGACCACAAGGACCGTGGTAGGCAAACCTGGAACTATATCAACTCCTACCAGCTTCTGAAGTACATACCATCCGCCAAGTAAAAAACTGAATCCGGCAAAAATAGCTCCGGCTAGAGACATTAGCTGCAACGGCCTGCTACTGAAACTAATGATCCCGTTAAGCCCGATCTTAAATGATCCGGTAAGGCGATTATAGTTGCCGCGACCTTGGTGTCGCTCATCGCGGTCGTATTCTATGCAGGTCTGACGATACCCCACATAAGCCACTAATCCCCTCAAGAAACCATGGGATTCATTCAAACGCCTAAGTTCCTCGATAACCCTACGCGTCATAATCCGAAAATCTCCGGTATTTCGCGGTATCTCTACCTCACTAAGCTTGGCAATAAGCCTGTAACCAACATATGAGATGACCCGCTTTATCAGCGTTTCGCCCTTACGTGATCTACGCTGGGCATAAACTGCTTCATATCCTTCCTTGAGAGTTGCATACATTTGCCTGATGAGTTCTGGAGGATCCTGCAAATCTACATCAATGACAACACAAGCCTCGCCAATGCAGTGCAGGATTCCCGCCATGGTTGCTGCTGGCTGTCCAAAGCGCCGCGAGAAAACGATCATTTTTACGCTAGGATTTCGATTAACTTCCTCCTCGATAACATGCTGCGTACGGTCTGGCGATGGATCAAGACAAAATATAATTTCGTACTTAAGTCCCATGTCTTTCAGGACAGAAACTGTCCGATTAAGAAATGGTCGGATATTGGCTTCCTCTCGGTAAACTGGCACAACAACAGAAAGGTCAATAGCGTTTAAGGTGGTCATAGGCGTTGTCCCCCTCTATTTAATCAATCACTAAAATCTGGCTCGGCGGGACCAGGTGCATTTATAATTCGTGCAGATTTCCTGATCCCCTGGACTGTCGCGGTGTGAACACGCAACACAACACATCGTAGGCGGTGTTCAGTCATACCACTACTGCGATATTTTTTTCATTGCTACCCTCAAGAACACGATGGCAGTCACAGCCAGCGATACCACAAGTAGATTCCTGAGCAAGGCGTACGCATCACCCTCCAGGACAATGCTGCCGATCGAATGGCCGACGGCCGCGAAAGCGATGCTCAACGGAAGAATGGAAAGCACCGTGGTCAGGAAGTAATTTCCAAACCCAATTGCGGTCAGTCCAAAAAAATAACTCGATGGGCCGAAGGGAAATATAGGATTGATGCGTGTAAACGCGACGGCCTTCCAACCCTTGGAATGAATTTCCTCTCTGAGCCAGAGCCATGCGGGATTGCTGAAGCGCGCATTCAGATAATCGGCAACAAGGTATCGAGCGGCGATAAACGCAACTGCGGCACCCGTGCTGGCGCCTAACAC
>JACQAA010000191.1 GCA_016195185.1 Pseudomonadota bacterium
GATGAACAGCGAAAAAACAAAACCCGTCTGCGTAAAACACATACGCGACAGGCCCCTGACTATCGTCAGCCTGCTTCCACTTTTCCCGTGGAAACATCGGTTAAAACCGGACTGCGTCTAGACCGAAGTGTCTACCACCAATCCATCCTTAGAGCGCGTGCAACATAGCACGCGCTTGCGTTCCGTCAAGCATTCTTGATGATTTTTCTCAATTTTATGCCTGTTTATGATGGTAAAGTAATATAATTACATTTTACTGCAATAATATATACTTAAATATACCCACGCCTTGCGCAGAAACTCAGTGTAGTAGCCCCTGAAAGTTGGCCACATCTCGATTCTTTATGATAAAAATCGCATGTTTTTTTCGTAACTATCGCTAAGCCACCATCTTCTTACCGGACCGTTTTACAGCGGTTGGCTTTTCGTTCTCGCGTTTGAGCTTCAAGGCGTCATAATAGCTGGCAAAGGGTGGGCGATCGAGATAACGGCCAGCCCCCTTGACGGTGCGCACTTCACCATCCTTATAGACAATCTTGCCTTGGGAAATCGTCACGGTATTTACACCCTTCACTTCCATTCCCTCAAATATGTTAAAATCAACCTTCTGGTGATGTGTCTTGGCAGAGATGGTACGGGTCTTGTGAGCGTCCCAGACAATGATGTCAGCATCAGCGCCAATAGAAATAGAACCTTTGCGCGGATAGATATTGAAGATTTTGGCAGCGTTGGCCGAAGTGACTGCGACAAACTCGTTCATCGTCAGACGGCCAGTGTTGACACCATGATGCCAGAGCACGCCCATACGGTCTTCGATGCCGCCGGTGCCGTTGGGGATTTTGCGGAAGTCATCTTTACCAGCAGCCTTTTGCGGAGCACAGAAGCAGCAGTGGTCTGTCGCCGTTGTGTGCAGCGTGCCGGCTTGCAGCCCCTTCCACAGCGCCTTCTGGTGCTCAGCATTGCGGAACGGCGGACTCATCACATGGGCGGCAGCAAATTCAAAATCAGGATGGCGATACACATCTTCATTAATCAGCAGGTGCCCTGCCAACACTTCGCCGAAAACGCGCTGACCTTCGCTGCGCGCACGACCGATAGCATTCAAAGATTCTTTTACCGAGTTGTGGACAATATATAAGGGGACATCCAGCACATTGGCGATACGAATAGCGCGCTCAGCCGCCTCACCTTCCACGCCCGGTGGACGAGAGAGTGGATGTCCTTCAGGGCCAGTAATACCCTGATCGAAAATCTGCCGTTGCAAATGCGAGACCAGCTCACCATTCTCGGCATGAACTGTTGCAATCGCGCCCAATTCCCGCGCCCGGGTAAAACTTTTCACCAGCACCTCGTCATCGCACATGATGGCCCCCTTATAGGCCATGAAATGCTTAAAGCTGTTGACACCGTGCTGGCTAACCAGTGTGCCCATGTCTTTGCTGACACTATCGTCCCACCAGGTCACCGCAACATGAAAGCTGTAGTCGGTGGCGGCTTTTTTTGCCCAGCCGCGCCATTTCTCGTAGGCAGACAGCAAGGACTCCTTCGGCGCAGGGATTACAAAGTCGATAATCATCGTCGTACCGCCGACAGCGCCCGCTGTCGTACCGCTCAAAAAATCTTCTGAAGCGACCGTGCCCATGAAGGGCAGTTCCATGTGAGTGTGAGGGTCAATGCCACCCGGCATCACATACTGACCACTCGCATCAATGACTTCAGTTTTGGCTGGAGTTTCCAGATTTTGACCGATGGCCTTAATGATCCCATCCTGACAATATACGTCGGCCTTGAATGTCTGATCTGCCGTAACAACCGTGCCGCCTTTGATCAGTAGAGACATTGGCTTTCACTCCATAATGTTAAAAAGGCCTTGAATCTGGTGGATAACTCATGTTTTATACCCTTCTCAAAACACCTTGGTCAAGGAGGGAAAAACCCATGGCAATCGTTAAATCAGGATTGATTCAAGTCAGCTTAAAGGGCGATGCGGCGACGGATTCACCAGACCAAATCCGCGACAAGATGCTGACGGCGCACATCCCCCTGATTGAGCAGGCCGGAAAACAAGGTGTGCAAGTCCTATGCTTTCAGGAAGTCTTCACCCAGCCCTATTTCTGCCCGAGCCAGGACGGAAAATGGTACCGTGCTGCAGAAAAAATCCCCGACGGTCACACGACAAAACTGATGCAGGAATACGCCAAGAAGTACAATATGGTGATCGTGGTTCCCATTTATGAGGAAGATATCACTGGTGTTTACTACAACACTGCCGCCGTGATCGATGCCGACGGCAAATATCTGGGCAAATACCGCAAAAACCATATTCCGCAAGTCGCCGGCTTCTGGGAGAAATTCTTCTTCAAGCCCGGCTTCTCCGGCTGGCCGGTCTTTAACACCGCCTATCTCAAACTCGGCGTTTATATCTGTTATGACCGCCACTTCCCCGAAGGCTGGCGCGCCTTGGCACTCAATGGCGCGGAATATGTCGTCAACCCCTCCGCCACCGTCGCTGGATTAAGCCAATACCTGTGGAAGCTGGAGCAACCCGCCTCCGCTGTCGCCAACGGCTATTATGTCGGCGCCATCAACCGCCCCGGTACGGAAGCGCCCTGGAACATCGGCAAATTTTACGGCAGCTCCTATATTGTCAATCCGCGCGGTGAATTCCTCGTTGAAGCCAGCGAAGACAAGGATGAACTGGTTGTTGCCGACATGGACATGGACGTTGTGCGTCAGGTGCGCGACAAGTGGCAATTCTTCCGCGACCGCCGCCCCGAAACCTATGGGCTGCTGACGGAGATTAAATGAAATCAATCTACGCAGAACTATCTGAACTTGAACGGAACGAACTCAAAGGCAGCGGCCTGTACAACGGCGATCTGGCGCCAGTATCAGCCAAAGAACGTAAATGGGGCATGTTCAGTTTTGCCGCTTTGTGGATTTCGATGTCGGCCTGCATCCCGACCTATATGCTCGCCTCCTCTCTGATCGGCGGCGGCATGAACTGGTGGCAAGCCGTACTCACTATCTTTCTCGGCAACCTGATTGTTCTGGTGCCGATGACGCTGAACGCTCATGCGGGAACACGCTATGGCATCCCGTTCCCGGTCTATTGCCGCGCGGCTTTCGGCACAAACGGCGCCAATATTCCCGCAGTTCTCCGCGCGCTTGTTGCCTGCGGCTGGTTCGGCATCCAGACCTGGATCGGCGGTGAGGCCATTTATAAGATCTGTACGGTGATATTCCACCTGAGCATCGAACCGGCCAGCAATTGGTTGGGTATTACTTTAGGGCAGTTCCTGTGCTTCCTGCTTTTCTGGGGCATCAATATGTGGGTCATTTATCGCGGTATTGATACCATCCGCTTTCTGCTCAATATCAAGGCGCCGCTGCTGATTACCCTCGGACTGCTCCTGCTGGACTGGGCTTACCAGGCAGCCGGCGGTTTCGGCCCCATTCTATCGCAGCCCTCGCAATTTGATCCCGGACAGCCGCAGGCTGGAAAATTCCTGACCTACTTCTTTCCGGCTCTAACGGGCATGGTCGGTTTCTGGGCGACGCTGTCGCTAAACATCCCGGATTTTTCGCGCTATGCCAAAACACAGCGCGATCAGGTGATGGGACAGGTATTGGGCCTGCCGCTGACGATGGCGCTCTATGCCTTCATCGGCGTGGCGGTCACCTCGGCGACCACCATCATCTACGGCGCACCGATCTGGAATCCGGTGGATGTGCTGACACGGTTTGAAAATCCAGCCGTGCTCGTGATTGCCATGCTGGCGCTGTGTATCGCAACCCTGGCCACGAATATCGCTGCCAATGTTGTCTCACCGGCCAATGACTTTTCCCACCTTGCGCCGAAAAGGATTTCCTTTCGCGTCGGTGGCTATATCACCGGCGTCATCGGTATCCTGATGATGCCCTGGAAGCTGGTGGCCAACCCGAACGGCTATATTTTCACCTGGCTGATTGCCTATGGAGCTCTGCTGGGGCCAATCGGCGGTATCCTGATTGCTGATTATTTTGTCTATCGCCGGTGCAAGCTTGATGTTGCCGCCTTGTACAAGGCGAAGGGAAAATACCGGTTTACCGGCGGCGTCAGTACGGTAGCTGTGACAGCACTGATTGCGGGCATATTACCGAGTTTACCGGGTTTTCTGGTCAACGTTAAAATCCTGGACGCCACGGACATCTGCCCGTCACTGGTCAGCTTGTATAACTATGCCTGGTTTGTCGGGTTTGCGCTGGCCTTTGCCGTTTATCTGGCCCTGCGCAAGTTGCTTGGCGCAAAATAATTAAATGGTTAAATGACTAACGGCTGCGCCGCAGTCCCCAACCGAGCGAAGGATGCAAGGCGGTTTAAGGAGCCTTGCATGCCACTAAGCGCACAGGGCGGCAACTAAACCGATGGTAGCCCTTACGGCCCCAATCCTCGAGACCATCCGAGAAGCGGACACTACGCACGTAGGACGAGTGGCCACGGCCCTCCGTGGACGACCAATACCGGTCGGGATAATCGTAACCATCCCCCAACGCGACTGTTTCAAAGGTGCCCTTAAAGGCGCCTTTGTTTTGATGGTCAAAGAGGTTATGAGGAGTGGTCTCTTTGCTATCAACGTCCTTGCCGCGCAGAATGTCACACGTCGGGATGATCCAGCCACCATTATAGCTGCCGTCTTTCAGGGCTTTGTAAATTTTCTTATCGTTCCTATAATTCGTGCCGTCAAAACCGTTCCAGCCTTTCAGCTTGGCAATGTGCTTCACGGCATCAACGTATTTCATCGTGTCCGGCAAATCCTGCGGGGCAGCAAAAACATTGAATGTTTTTCTCAGGGATTTTCCGTCACGGTCTTTTGGAGAATACTGACCAACATAAATTCCCTGTCCGGGAACAGACTGACCAATTTCGAGTCCTTTTGACTCTGTCGGCGCAGGAAGTGGCTGAGATGTCATGATATCTGTACCCACCACAGCTTCAAGAACAGCCATATTCAGCCCATATCCAGCTAAAATCCGTGTATAGGAAGCCAATTTCTGCGCTGGTATGCCTTCCAGCTGTGCGGCATTCTCCGGCGCACGGGCGCCCCAAGTAACGAGGAGGCGCATCATCGGCTTGTCCTCACGCAGCAAGGCGATTCTCAGGTGTTCCCATCGAGGTACGATTTTTTCATTCCTCCAGAACGCCCGGTCAAAGATCGCTCGTACACGCTCGCAAGAGCCGCTCTCAACCGCTGCTGTTAGAGATGCATCTCCACCAATTATCTTTGGTGTCCCTGGAATTGGTGCCCAGAATATATCATCATGGTGTGACATTAGCTTCTGCCTGACTGATAACTAAAATAGACATAATAAACACATGATATTGTTATGTCAATTTATATTTACACGGACTTACCTGTCTGATTCTATTGATCAAATCGATTAAAATAACTTCATCTTTTCGACACGCGGCAGGGATTTTATTTCCGCCTCACGCTTGAGAGCCTGGCCTTTCGTCCGGCACGCTTCGGTATGAACAATTGTAAACGGACCGCGCCCTCGCGTATATTTTGCACCGGTGCCATTGGCATGCTCGGCAAGACGACGCTCCATGTCCTTCGTGATTCCGGTGTA
>JACQAA010000195.1 GCA_016195185.1 Pseudomonadota bacterium
ATGCATTGCCTGTATGGGCTGCAACAGATGGGTCTTTTCTTTGAACTGAAAGGCGGCACATCCCTCTCTAAGGGCTTTGGCATCATTCAGCGGTTTTCTGAAGACATTGACCTCCGCATAGAGCCGCCTAAGGATATTATTGTTAAGGTTGGTAAAAAACCCGCTCATGTCGAAAGCCGCGCCAAGTTTTACGATTATCTTGCCGCGACTATAAAAATCCACGGCATTGTTTCTGTTGTCCGCGATCACAAATTTGATGATCTTACAGGCCAGATGCGCAGTGGCGGCATTCGTCTTGCGTATAAAAATTTTGTTGTGCCACTGGAGGGACTTAAGGAGGGCATACTGCTGGAACTTGGTTTCGACGTTACATCGCCCAACGAAAAGAAGGATATTTCATCATGGATGATGGATGCTGTCCTAAAAAGGGGCGTGAAAGGAATAACCGATAACCGCGCTCTTGCCGTTCCCTGCTATCATCCGGGCTATACGCTGGTAGAAAAACTTCAAGCAGTGTCCACTAAATTCCGCAAGCAGCAGATCAGTGGCGCATTCCACGAAAACTTTCTGCGGCATTATTACGATATTGCATGCCTCTTGCAGCATCCCACGGTACAAGAATTGATTGGTACGCCCGCCTATCAGGAACATAAGAAGGAACGCTTCAGAACAGGTGATAATCAACTCTTGAGAAACTATACCGCCGACCATTATGAGCAACAATATAGCCATCTTGCGTTTTTTTATCATAATGCCGAACCGCGCCGACCATTTTAATATTACCGCCCATCCCTAATCAGACCCCTTTGTCTTTAATTTCGTCATAGAGCACTTTTGCCACTGGCATGAATTTTTTTGCTATTTTTACTGTCATGCTGTTTCCTAAAAGATATTTCTCTCCAAGTATCTCAATCTCAAGAGAGACAGAGAATTTATATTCTATTAAGAGGGCGTCAATTTTTTAACTCTGTAATGATCTCCACTACTTTGAGTTTTATCTTGGCGGCTGTGACCAATATAAAAAGTCGTAATTGAAACAAAAACTTCACTTTAATATCTGCTTTCCTAACTCGTCAAAGCCGTACATTACATATAGGCTGCCAAAATAATTGAGAATGGATCAAAAAACAGAACCGGACAATGCTATCAAGCAAGCACCGCCCGGTTCTATTTTTTAGAGAAGTCGTCCCTTACGCCGCAGCAGAAGAGCGTCCGCCGCCGGACTGCCGTGCTTCCACTTTATTAGGCTCGAAAGCCTTATCGAGCGGAGTTGCAGCGATATGATTGGTGTAATTGCCCATAACGGAGAGGGATATGCCCATGATCACTTCGAGTATGTGGGCATTCGTGTATCCCGCCTTCAGAAACGCGTCTATATTCTGACTATCCGGGCGTCCCCATTTTTTCATCATGGATTTTGTGAATTGCCGCAGTTGTTCAAACTTCGGGTCCTTCAAAGGCCTGTCAGCACGAAGGTCATCCAGGAGGTCGCGTGGCACACTCTCCTTCTCACCGAGGGTTGTGCCCGCAGCGATACAGTAGCTACAGTTGTTGAGGTAGCTGGCCGTCATGTGGACAATCCTTCGCTCGACGGGTGAGAGCAGCCCCGTCTCGCTTGCCGCCTTCAGATCCACCCACCCTTTGAGGGTAGCGGGCGACTCAGCCAGCTCACCCACCACGTTTGGCACAAACCCCAGCTTGCCACTAATGGCTTTCAGGATTTCACGGGATTTTTCGGGAGCGGAGTCGGGCGTATGGATTTTAAATATTGTCATGTCAAACCTCCTTCGTTGGGATTAAAAACAAGTTGTCGTTTAAGAGACATCATTATCATCAACAAGGGTTAATGAACAGTTAAGCTTTACAATATAGTTTAGTACGGCCTAGTTCCGCTCACCGTTATTACCCCATCTAAGAATAATTATTCTAGATACCTTATAGATTCTGTGTCACCTAGATCACCCAATCGTATAGCTATTTTTTTTCTACCTCTCGGCTTGAGGTGTTAATGCCAGCTATCTGCTTTTGGCCGTTGCGCCGACGACCAAATAAAAGCCGTGCAATTCAGCGTCGCAAAACAATAGCTGTCCTTGCTCCGTAAAAGGGATTCTATCCACAACGGCCTTTGTAATTTTAACTTTTGGCCTTGGCGTATGGGTTTCTAAAAAGGTCATAATGAAGCACCTATAACTCAGGTGCGGAGAAATGACAAGTCAAATTATCTTGATATATCAATAAGTTATACCATTCCATAGGGTTAGGTATGGTTCCATACCGCAGCATACGGCCCACGGTTATCAGAGTTTTTTGGATGCGCCACGGCGGGTGAAATTAAAAAGGTGGTAATAAGGTGGGAGGGAATTATTTGAGCTTAAACGGTATTAAAATAGCCGTTCTCGCTTTCAGAGAAAATGCTGTAAAGCATACGCAACTGTATGAATAAGCGTGGCGTCCCCGGCATGATTTGAACATGCGACCCCCAGTTTAGGAAACTAGTGCTCTATCCAGCTGAGCTACGGGGACGTGCGAGATCTGAATGTATCTGTTGGCTCTTAAGAAATACAGATATTTTCAGGCCCTGTCAAACCGGCGGCGGCCTTATTTTGGATGGGGGCCGGTGGCGGGTTTTTTCTGCGCGGCCCGGGATCTTTGGCAATCCGCCGCGCCTGCGCATTGCCTAATCAGTGGGTTATTATCTTTAAGGCCATTTCACTTCCGGCGGCAGCGACATCAGAACAGCCTCGGGATTGCCGCCGGTCTTGAGGCCGAACTGGGTGCCGCGGTCGTACAATAAATTGAATTCCACGTAACGGCCGCGGCGGATCAGCTGCTGCTCGCGTTGTTGCGCGGTCCACGGTTCGTGCATGTGGCGGCGGACAATCTCGGGATAAATATTCAGGAAGGTTTTTCCCACTTCCTGCGTGAAGGAGAAATCTTTCTGTGGGTCGCCGCTGTCGAGATAGTCGTAGAAAATGCCGCCCACGCCGCGTGGCTCGTTACGGTGCGGCAGGAAAAAATATTCATCGCACCATTTCTTGAACCTGGGATAATAGGCGGGATCAAATGTGTCGCAAGCGCCCTTAAAAGCGGCGTGAAAATCTTCCGTGTCTTGTGGCACCGCGACCATCGGCGTCAGGTCCGCGCCGCCGCCGAACCAGCTTTTGCCGGTGACGATATGGCGCGTGTTCATATGCACGGCCGGCACCAGCGGCGAACGCAGATGGGCGACCAGGCTGATCCCCGTGGCAAAGAAATCTCCCGTCTGTTCCGCGCCGGGGATTTGCCGGCGAAAGGCGGCGGAAAATTTTCCGTGCACGGTCGAGACATTGACGCCGACTTTCTCAAATACCCGCCCGCGCATGAGCGAGATCACGCCGCCGCCGCCCGCGGCGCCGTCTTCATTCCGGCGCTGCCACGGCTTTCTCTCGAACCGGCCGGCCGGCAAATCACCCACCAGCGCGTCTTCGAGCTGCTCAAACGCGGCGCAGATCTGGTCGCGCAGCGACATAAACCATGTTTCGGCTTGCTGTTTCATTCAGGGATATCCTTGGGTCTGGCGCAGAGCTTCGCTCAAAACAATCGCCGAGGCAAGCGCCACGTTGAGCGAGCGCATTCCTGCCGCCATGGGAATCAGCACCTGCTCGCTACAATATTGATGCACCTGTTCCGGCACCCCGGCGCTTTCGCGGCCGGCGAGCAAAATATCTGCGGGCTGGAACTGAAAATCCAGAAAGCTGCGGCCGGCTTTGGTGGACAGGAGCACCAGCCTTTTGCCGTCCTGCGCTGTTTTAAAAGCATTCCAGTCGAGATGCCGGGTCAGGTCCAGATGGTCGAGATAGTCCATGCCGGCGCGCCGCAGGTTTTTGTCGGAGAGGAGAAAGCCGCAGGGCTCAATAATATCCAGCGGCACGTTCAGGCAGGCGCAGAGCCGCATCAGGGTGCCGGTGTTCTGCGGAATATCCGGTTCGAATAAGGCCAGCCTCATTTGAACACGTAAGGGATCAGATATTTGAGCGCCACCAGATGCACGGGGTAAAAGACATACAGCGCATGTTTGGGCAGCAGACGATGGATCTGCGACATATATTTGGCAACATGGATGATCAGCAGCGGCAACAGCGTCGCCGCCAGGCTATTGGCCACGTGAAAGAGAATAACCATCTGGTTCAGATTTTCCCGCGTCAGCACCGCCCAGCCCCCGGTGTTGATGGCGACCAGCAATAAAAACAAAAAAAGGGAGGAGCCGCGGTGCCCCTGCAGCGCCAGCGCCAGCGCGGAAGGCAGCAGGATCCCGAGCAGCCCATAGTCGAGCGGCAACGGCGGCCACCATGGCAGCAGAGCGATGGTGTAAATGGCATAGACCACCACGGGCGTCACGCGCAGGCTGAGCGTCGTCCAGACGGCGCCGAGGGCCAGGGTGAAGAGAATATTCGCCTGCCGCGCCTTCAGTACCCAGTAATACGCCGGCTGTGCCAGTGCCGCCACGACCAGCAGGCGGAACACGTAGCGTCGCGGTGGCACCGGGGCTTCCCGCAGCACTGCAATAGCCGCGGCATAGGCAAATAACGGAAAGCTGGCACGGCCGAGC
>JACQAA010000196.1 GCA_016195185.1 Pseudomonadota bacterium
AATCTCCGCCGTTGAAGAAATGAGGGCGTTCTTCTGATCCATTTACTTCTCCCCCAGTGCCTTGGAAACCCTTGCAGAGACCGTCACATCTGCCTCCCGTAAATAATACGGTACTGGCCGGACAAAACTACCCCCCTTTTGAAATTTTTGAATTGCCAATTGCGCCGCGTCTGCTGCCGTTGCATCTTTTTTTGCCAATTGCGCCCCTCTAAAAAGCCCCGCGACGGCTTCCCTGGCATCACCAGAAATGACGATATTCTGTCCGATTGGTTGAAATTGCCGCGAAAATACTCCTGGCGTTTCATTCATACATTCAATAAGAGGGTGACCATCTTCGTCCAGCACGGCAAAATAGAGCTCTTCACGCCAAGACTCCACTGCGATAATATTGATGGCATCCGCCGTGCGTACCGCGAACATATCAAAACTTGACAGTCCCACGAGCGGTTTATTTGCCGCCAGAGCGATGCCCCGCATCGCGGCAAGGCCGACCCTTATTCCAGTAAAGCTCCCTGGCCCCGTGACGACAGCCAATAAATCAAGGTCCGGAAAATCAAGATCGTTGCGTGCCAAACCACTACGGATATGATCCAACAGCACATTACCCTGATCACGCATTTCAGGCGTCGCGAAAGAGTGAATGACCCGACCATCTTCCACAATCGCGATAGAAAGAATCTTGGTCGCCGTATTAACTGCCAGACATTTCATGCGATCTTGCACACCTCTTCGAATGTAAACCGCGGATTTCTGGGGAACAGCTTGGTTTTATCACCATAACCAAGATTACAGAGAAAATTCGCTTTCGTGGCACTCCCTTTAAAAAAAGCCGCATCAACTTTCTCTTTATCGAACCCGGACATGGGGCCACAGTCAAGGCCACAAGCCCGTGCGGCGACCATGAAATAAGCCCCCTGCAAGCTGCTGTTGCGCAAGGCAGTTTCTGCGATCAACTCTTCGTTGCCGGCAAACCATGACCGAGCGTCAGCCTGCGGAAATAATATTGGCAGATGCTCATAAAATTCCATGTCCTGCGCGAGTATAGCAGTCACCGGCGCCGCCATGGTTTTTTCGATATTCCCCTCAATCAGGGCTGGCCTGAGACGCTCTTTCGCCTCTTTGGTTTTTACAAAAACGACCCGGAGCGGACAGCAATTCGCGCTGGTAGGACCGAACTTCATAAAATTGTAGACTTTTTTCAGCACTTCATCGCTGACGGCTTCTTTTAACCAGACATTATGCGTTCTTGCTTCAGTAAAAACCTGCTGCATAGCTTGCTCTGTTAATGTAGTGCCTGTCATGATATAGTCTCCCCGATGTTCAACCAGACGATTGTGAAATGAATAGGCATCAGTGTAGGCGTTTTTATACAGCGGTTGTAGTGGCGATTTTAATATCGGCGCTATTCATATACCGCTATGCCCAAGCCTCTGTCAGCGTAGATAAAAGTACCGCCGTTATTTTCATGTATCAACGGGTCGGTGAAGAACAGGCCCCACAAGACAATATTTCTGTTGAACAGTTCAGGGCACATATCACAGAACTGACAAAAGCGGGATATTCCGTTCTGCCGCTACCGAAAATCATAGACGCCTTGAAAAACAACGATTCTCTGCCGCCAAAGACTGTCGGCATCACCTTTGACGGCGCCTATCAAGCCACTCTTGCCAATGCCATCCCCACTCTCGAAGAGGCCAAATTTCCCTTCACAGTCTTCTTCGCCTCCGATATGGCCGATAACGGTAATCCTGCCTACATGAACTGGGACCAGCTTAAAAAACTCCGCAAAAATAAACTCGTCAGTTTCGGGATTCTGCCTGCCGCCTATGAATATATGGTAGACAAGACGGCAGAAGAAAATGCAGCCATTATCAACCGTGCCATTTCTCGCTATCGGGAAATGCTGGGCGCAGAGCCGGTCTTCTTTGCCTACCCTTACGGAGAATATAATACGGACATCAAAAAACAGCTGGCCCGCTACAAATTTAAGGCCGTTTTCGGCCAACAATCTGGAGTGGTCTATCCTGATTCGGACTTTCTGGCACTGCCGCGCTTTACCATGACAGATGATTACGGTGGCCTTGACCGGTTCATATTGACCGCCAATGCTCTGCCACTCCCGGCTGGGGATGTTGTACCTGAAGACACCATGCTGATCAAAAACCCACCGATCATTGGCTTTACAATCAACCCTGAAATTCGCCAATTGGCCAAACTTGCCTGCTTTGGATCCAATCTGGGCAAGCTGCCCTTATCAAATATTGGTAACAACAGGGTTGAAATACGCCCCGATAAACCGTTTACAGACCGACGCACACGTATCAACTGTACTTTACCGAATAATACAATAATGCCAGGTGAGCCGAGGCGCTGGCGATGGTTTGGGATATTACTCATAGCCCCCACCGTTGCAGAGCCTGCTGCGGACGAGGGATCCGAGGATACCGAAGACCCCGAAAATCAATAAGCTTGCCAAAATAGATTCCTCAGCTATCTTTCTTGGTGATGCAAGATTTTCATTTTCATTATGTAATTATTAGGAGGTTCTACCATGTCTATTGCCCCAGCAAAATCCAAGGAGGCTTCGGTGACTTTCACTCTTCCCAACCTTCCCTACGACAAAGCAGCGCTGGAACCCCATATCTCGGCCAAGACTTTTGACTTCCACCATGGCAAGCACCACAGGGCTTATGTAGACAAGGCCAATGAGCTCGTCAAAGGCACCCCGCTGGAAGGAATGTTGCTGGAAGATGCGGTGATAGCATCCCGCAAGCAAGGCATCGGACCC
>JACQAA010000197.1 GCA_016195185.1 Pseudomonadota bacterium
AGAATGCCCAGGCCGATCAAACACTGGTCAACGCGCTGGCGCGATCGTCTTCTCCGACTGGCAGCCGCGGGCAGAATGTGGACATCACTGTCTAAATTGCCACCCCATAAGACGGATCCAGAAAAACAGCCTGGCATATTACTAATTCTTGATGCCAGTACAAACGGCCCGCGTGGCATGGCTGCAAATATCAAAGCTTAAAATTAAAAATACTCTGATCGAACTGGTTGTACTCTTCGTAGCGCAGTAAATCGTATAAGTCTTTTCTGTGCTGCATTTGATCAAGAAGGTTTTCTTGCGTGCCTTCTTTCTTAATCGTATCGAGGCCACGATCAATGGTACCCATCGCCAACCGCAGTGTCGTGACCGGATAAATAACAATATTATAGCCAAGATCTTCCAGTTGCTTCGCTGTCAGTAGCTTTGACTTTCCAAACTCCGTCATATTGGCAAGCAGCGGCACCTGGACCGCCTTGCGCATGGCTTCGAATTCTTTTTCATCCTGCATTGCCTCCGGGAAGATCATATCCGCACCGGAATCAACATAAGCTTTGGCCCGCTCAATGGATTTCTCCAGCCCTTCAGAGGCGCGTGCGTCTGTGCGTGCGATAATGATAAAGTTACTATCACGTTTGGCTTTTGCCGCCGCCTGCACTTTTTTCACCATATCAGTAGTAGAAACAAGATTTTTATTATCAAGATGTCCGCAACGTTTAGGGTTCTCCTGATCCTCTAAATGGCAGCCGGCAAGGCCCGCTTCGTCCATTGTTTGAATAGTACGCGCCATATTCATCGGCTCGCCGAAACCGGTATCGACATCGATAATTGCCGGAAGCTCAGTCACTCGCGCCACTTGTTGCCCCGACCCGCTACCTCTGACAGCGTGGTAAGACCAATATCAGGTAAACCCAGATCCGCCGCCAACACCGCGCCGGAAATATAAACCCCATCGAACCCTTTCTTCTCGATCATCATCGCCGTCAAAGGATTCATTGCTCCCGGAAAGCGCAATAGCTTGCCCGAGCCCAGGAATTTTTTGAGTTGCGCGCGTTTCTCAGCGGCTGTTTTTTTTGCGAATAGCATTCTTCCCTTTCCTGATCCCCACCTTACGACAGGCATTATAAATGCCGCGGGTCTTCAACTCCTCGAGTGGAATCATGTCCAACTTCGGCGTTAATCCGGCCAGCTGAGCCGCCGCCGCTTTCTCAAGACCGGACACCACCTTCAGGAATCGTGCGCGCTCCACTGTGCTCATTAATTCCTTTGTAAGATTTTCAAGCTTGCGAACATAGTTGGGGCGCTTCCACGGCGTGCGCCCAAAGGGGTGGGCATTAGCACAGGCTTTGGAATCTTTTATTTCCTGACCACTCATCAGCGTCACAATCATCGTACCCCCGAAAGACTGCTCTTTAGGATCTGTCGAGTGATAACGCCTTTCCCACTCAGCGTCCTGCTGTGTGCGGATCTTTGCCATTGCCAGCCGCAACTCTTCTTTTTCCTTCGGCTTGATGTCATAGACACTTTCATCCCAACGGCCCAATTGCATCGAGCGCGCAATCGCAAACATAATGCTGTGGTCAAGGGTGCCGCGCGGACTATCCGAATCAATCTTTTGCGGATCATTCGCTCCGGTGCCAATGACATGATCGGTATGATGACTGGTTTGCAGCAGAATGCCCTTGATCTTGCTCCAATCGACCCCGCCGACGTCCTTTTTCGGCAACCTATCCGCCATCTCAAGCGCCATATCAATGATGGCCTGCCCTTGGTATTCAAAGGCATGTTCCTTGGGATAGGTCATCATGATGTTGCACAGTTTGTCCTTGCCGGGTTCAGCCAGTGCAACCTTGTAGGCGGCGTCCGGATCAGACCGGCCATTGAGGAAGCGGCGGATAATGCTATCCTCCCCCTCATAAACCGGATTGGGTCCTTTGAGGCCGTGCATGGCGGCATTCACCGCATCAATTGAGATTTCCGCTGAAAACCCAGGCACAAACTCCTTCTGTGCACCGATATCCCCCTTGCGCGACTGGCGCGAGGAAATAGCGTTATGCACCGCAAAATTCACGGCGTGATACGCCTGATCGATCGGCAGTTTTAGCATGGCGCTTAAGCCCGCCGCCGAAGCCGCCGCGATATGCGTCATGTGATCCACCTTGTGTTTGTGCAAACAAATGCCAGTGCCATCGCCAGTGCCAACCAACGCAACATGCACCTCATAAGCAACGCCAATGCCGCGGATCAAGTCCTTACCCGAAACGCCCAGCTGCTGCGCCACCGCCAGCAATGGAGAAATATTGTCATCCGGGTGCGAATATTCCGCCGCCAGATAGGTATCATCCTGATCCCTGAAGCGCACCGCCACCGCATTCACAAAAGCAGCCTCGCAGGCGCCAAAGGTTTCCTTCTGCGGCAAGCCGTAAATTGTCGCCTGCCCCATGCCACGCGAAGCCAGCGCCTTATCCCGCGCCACGACGACCGGATGTTCGTTTACCGCCGCCAAAGCGATCGCTGCATTGTCAATAATGCGGTTCTTGATCATATCGACCACATCGGCGGGCAAATCAGAATCCTTCGTCGATACTGCTAGTTTGGCAATCTTCCATGCCAGCTGATCTTCTCTCTTCAAATCTCCGCTTCTTTTTTCAGCTTTGACGATGTGGGTTTTCATGGTGCAAACCTCTCCTCATGACGATCTTGAAATACTTTAATAGAGGAAAAAGTACCAAAAATCATGGAGTTGTACAGAATATCTTTTTTGTTGACATATTGCAGAAAAATGGCTAGGGTAAAACCCATAATAAAATGAGGAAACGAATCATGTCCAAAATAATTTCGCCCGCCACTGTTGAAACAGATCCGGCCAAAATTGCCGCAGCAGAAAAAATTGTCCAGATCTCCCTGGGACAAACAGAATGTAAAGACGGCTATGCGGACATAGAAATTTCGCAGAAAATGCTCGACGACGCAGGAAAAGCTCTGGCCAATCAATATTATTTTGCCGTTGATCGCGATGGCACTATCGAAGTCGTGTCCGCGCGCTATTTTGAAAAACATAAAGGATGGAGCGGAGAGCCGGAACCAGTTGATCATTTAATGCCTGGATTTGAGCTACTGACATCCTGCTCCTGGGGCGCCCCGATGGACCAGCTGAAAACTCCCGAAGAGGCTGCCTTGTTCCTACAAAATCAGGGCTTTTGCTGGAACGAAGCCTTTCAGTCTAATAGGAGCGAAGACTCGGCCCTGACAGCCTCACTGGCCCAAACTCTGGCTCAACAAGGACATGCCGTTGAGGAAAAAACAGCTCCCAAGAAGAAGCCTCACGGACCGACCCATCCCTGAGTTGGAAAATCGTCTATGGAAGCCTATACATTAAAACGGAACAACATCAGGTCGCCGTCCCTGACGATATAGTCTTTACCTTCTGAACGCATTTTTCCCGCCTCTTTTGCCGCCTGCTCTCCTCCGAGAGTCAGAAAGTCTTTTATGTCGATCGTTTCGGCACGGATAAATCCCTTTTCAAAATCAGTATGAATGACCCCCGCAGCTTGCGGTGCTTTGGATTGGTTTTTGATCGTCCAGGCCCGCGCCTCCTTCGGGCCCACAGTGAAGAAAGTGATAAGGTCAAGGAGCTTGTAGCCGGCACGAATCACCCGGTCAAGACCCGGCTCTTCCAAACCAATGGAAGACAAAAATGCCTTTTTCTCGGTGTCAGAGCCCAACTGAGCAATCTCAGCCTCAATCGCAGCACAAATGATGACAGAGGCCGCCCCCTCGGCCTTGGCCATTACCGATACTTTTTCGGTATATTGGTTACCGGCCAGCGCATCTTTTTCAAGCACATTGCAGACATACAAAACAGGCTTTGAGGTCAGCAATTGCAACTGCCTGAAATATTTTTCCTCGTCATCGGTATTCAACTTGACAATACGCGCCGGTTTTCCTGCACGCAACACCTCAAGACATTGTCCCATTACATGCGCTTGCAGGATGGCCTCTTTGTCACCGCTTTTAGCCTTCTTTTTCATGGGTTCGATACGCTTTTCAAGGCTGTCGAGGTCGGAAATCATCAATTCCGTATCGATGATTTCCTTGTCCCGCAAGGGATCGATGGCGCCTTCAACGTGAGTGACGTTTTCGTCTTCAAAACAACGCAGCACATGCAGCACAGCATCCACCTCGCGGATATTGGCCAGAAACTGGTTGCCAAGCCCCTCTCCCTTGCTGGCACCACGCACCAGCCCTGCGATATCTACAAACTCCAACTGCGTCGGCACGATATTGGCCGATTTTCCAACCCGCGCAATCTCGTAAAGGCGCGCATCTGGCACAGCAACGCGGCCGATATTGGGCTCGATCGTACAGAACGGATAATTGGCCGCCTGCGCCGC
>JACQAA010000020.1 GCA_016195185.1 Pseudomonadota bacterium
CGGTAAAGTGGAATTCCATGGCAAGGATATGTCCGATCCCGTGCTGGTACGGGCCGATGGCCGCCCGCTCTATCATATTTGCTCGGTGATCGATGATATTGATTTCGGCATCACCCATATCGTGCGTGGCGAGGATCATGTCTCCAACTCCGCCTCCCATATCCAGATGTTCGAGGCGCTTGGTGCAAAGCCGCCAGAGCTCGCACACGTCACTCTGCTCGGTGATATGGAGGGCGGCAAACTTTCCAAACGTAAAGGCTCTCTGGGCATCAAGTCTCTTCAGGAAGAGGTGGGTATTGAGCGTATGGCCCTCATCAGCCTGATTGCCCGCATCGGTACTTCCGACCCCATTGAGCCTCTATTTACAATGGAAGAAGTGATTGCCGGTTTTGATTTTTCAAAATTCTCACGCAATCTGCCAAAATTTGATGAAGACGAGCTGTATCGCCTCAACGCCAAAATCCTGCATAAAACAGCGTTCACAGATGTGAAAGACCGTTTGGCAGCCTTGGGCCTGGGCGCCATTGACGAGCATTTTTGGAATACAGTGCGCCCCAATCTGGAAGTTCTGTCCGACATTAAAGAGTGGTGGCATGTCGCTCATGGCCCCGTTCAGCCGATCATTCAGGACGTGGACTTCGCTAAAGTGGCAGCGGATCTCCTGCCCACCGACCCTTGGGACAATACCACTTGGGATACATGGGTCAACGCGATCAAAACCAAGACTGACCGCAAGGGCAAGAACCTGTTTATGCCGCTGCGCTGTGCGCTGACCGGGCAGGAACACGGACCCGAGCTGAAAGAACTTCTGCCGCTCATTGGCAGAAAGCGCGTGCTGGAACGCCTCAAGGCGGCTTAAAAAAATGGCTGGCACAAACAGCTCCCTCGCAAAAGCTAAAAATACTCCCCTCGCCCCCGTTATCATTCTGGTCGGGCCGCAATTTGGGGAGAATATCGGGATGTGCGCGCGGGCAATGCTGAACTGCGCAGTCACAGAACTTCGTATCGTCAATCCGCGCGATGGCTGGCCGAACCCCGCTGCCGTTGCTTCTGCTTCCGGCGCAACCGACGTTCTGGACCGAGCAAAAATATATACCACCACCAAAGACGCTGTGGCCGATCTGGAGTTTGTACTCGCCACGACAGCGCGCACCCGCGATCTGGTGAAGAAAATTTACTCCACCGATGCCGCCACCAAGGAAATCAGCC
Organism: Pseudomonadota bacterium; assembly: GCA_016195185.1. Classification (GTDB taxonomy): domain Bacteria; phylum Pseudomonadota; class Alphaproteobacteria; order Micavibrionales; family UBA2020; genus PALSA-926. The sequence continues at coordinate 1,210 of JACQAA010000020.1, forward strand.
ACCGTAACGCTACAGGGAAACAAAAATGCGGCATTCTTTTCGGCCCCGAGCGCTCAGGACTGGAAAATGATGATGTCGTTCTGGCCAATGCCATTTTAAACATCCCGCTCAATCCGGGATTTTCATCACTAAACCTGGCACAGGCAGTTCTGCTGGTCTGCTTTTCATGGTTATCGGAACAAAACCCGTTCCGGCCTGAGGGTATCACTGTTGACCCAGTCGAAACATCGCCCGCGACCAAAGAAGAAATAGAACTACTATTGGCGCACATTGAAGACGAACTTGTTAAAGGAGACTTTTTTCGCAGCCCAGCCCAGAAACCCACCATCCTTCGCAACATCCGTAATTTCTTCTTTCGCGCCGCACCCACGCAGCAGGATGTACGAACGCTGCGCGGCATCGTTTCCTGCCTGACAGGAAAACGAAGCTGGAAATAAAAAGCCGCCCCTCATAAATCCAGGGCGGCTTTTTATATTTTGTTGATGTTATTAATTAGCGTGAATAAAACTCGATGATCAAGTTTGGTTCCATTTGCACCGGATATGGCACTTCTTCCAGTTTCGGGGCACGGATGAACTTACCTGCTCCTGCTTTGTGATCGACTTCAAGATAACCCGGCACTTCACGGTCGGTCGCCGTACTGCCCTGGACATACAGGACCATCTGACGTGATTTTTCCTTGACTTCGATCGTATCACCGTCTTTCACGGAGAAGGAGGAGATCGTCACGCGCTTGCCGTTCACTTTGACGTGACCATGGCTGACAAACTGGCGTGCCGCAAAGATGGTTGGAACAAATTTCATACGATAAACGACTGCATCCAAACGACGCTCCAGCAACTCGATCAGATTGTGGCCGGAGTCACCGCGACGACGAATTGCTTCTTGGTAATAGCGATAGAAACGGCTCTCGCCAATGTTGGCGTAATAGCCGCGCAGTTTCTGCTTGGCCATCAACTGAGTACCGTAATCGGTTGGTTTTTTGCGGTTTTGGCCGTGTTGACCGGGACCATATTCACGCTTGTTAAAGGGCGACTTGGCACGGCCCCAAAGGTTGACACCAAGGCGGCGGTCAATTTTATGTTTGGCTTCTGGACGTTTAGACATTGATATTCCTCATTTTTTTAACATTGTCTCGGTAGTTCAGACCACAATGGAATGACGGGGATATGGCATGGTTAGCCCAGCCCACTTTCCCGGGAATGCAGGGACTATAAGGGTTTCCATCGGGTTGTCAAGCGTAAGTTATGGTATCATATTGTGGCTTACCCAGCCATTTGTACAACGACAAACATCAAATAGACCCCCAGACAGGTCAGCGAGACCAGACTAATGGTAGACGCCGTCCCCTTTTGAGAATGTGCCTCGGGCAGAATATCGGAAGCACTGATGTATAAGAGAAATCCAGCAAAGAATCCGAGATAAACCATCAATAAGGGGGGAGGAACCTGGAAGGCCAAGGTAGAGGCAGCGCCTAAAACAGGCGCGAGCGCATCCAGAAGAAGCATCAGCAGTGAACGGCGGCGCGGATTACCATGAACGAGCATGAGGCCAACTGTATTGATGCCATCGCAAAAGTCATGTGCAATGACAGCAACCGCTACCGCAACTCCAACACTCTGCGACACCTGAAATGCCAGGCCGATCCCGACTCCATCCATAAAGCTGTGCCCGGCCAGGGCTAATGCCGACAGGACCCCGACACGCGGATGACGATGCTTAACATAGCTCCCCTCATGAGAATGGTGGACAAGAAAGATTTTCTCCAAGCTATGAAAGAGGAGAAAACCGACAACAAGCGCAACCATTGCCCTGCTTGGATCAAGTGCATGCTCATGTGCCACGGTAAAAATTTCTGGCAGGATATCAAAGCTGACAACACCAAGAAGAACGCCAGCCGTAAAACTGAGAATGAAATGCAGCCGGTCATTAAACTTCAGCGCAAACAAGCCTCCGCCTAGAGTCGAAAGGAGGGTTACCAGTGAAAGTGAAATGACGTTCATGTAATTATCTCGGTGTCGAACAATCGCGTTGCCTCGGTCTTGAAAGGTTCTGGAGCATACTACATACAAGGCCATAAAATTAAGGCCTTAATCTTTAAAGTCAGGGGACCCAAATAGAGGTCTGGAGCCAAGAATTTACAGTGAATAAAATTATTTATTGACATATATAAGAAAACCACTACCATCATCGACGCCTAACAGCTAACTTATAAAACGAACAGCACAAGCATTTCAAACGGTTGAGAAACAAGATGAGCTCCCACAGCAACTGCGGACGTCTTAACCCTGTCAATGATACCCCTCTCGGTAAAAAGCATGCGCGTGTGCTGGGAACCGTGACACTCATCAATGCAGTGATGGTTTTTGTTGAAGGAGCAGCCAGCCTCAAAGCACATTCAACCTCCCTATTCACGGACACACTGGACATGCTGGGCGATGCAGTGGGGGCCGCTTTGGGCCGTTACGGGCTGAAGCGCTCGGAACGCTGGCAAGCTGGAGCCTCTCTCATCAAAGCTGCAACCATGATGGCGCTTGGCTTGGGAGCTTTGGGGTGGGCGGCCTTCAGAATACTCAATCCTCTTCTGCCTGTTGCAGGATTAATGGGAATTGTGGGTGGGATGGCGCTCGCCGCCAATGCAGCCTGTACCGCTCTGCTCTACCCTTATCGGAATGATAATCTCAATCTTAAATCGACATTTACCTGTGTCAGAAACGATATGATCTCCAATGTTGGAGTCATGCTTGCAGGAGCGGCCAGCAAGATGTTCTTATCATTCTGGCCCGACGTCGCTGTTGCCGCTGTTGTCTCAAGCCTGTTTATAAGATCTTCCATTAAAATTGCGAAGGAATCTCTCGCTGTCATGAAAAAACAGCCCCGTGTAAAGGCCGACAATCCAGATACATCTGCGCCCTCCAGGAAAGGTCCCAAGTTTGCACAGGGCATTAAAAATACTCTTAAAACACTCTTTAACAAGAAAGCCGCTGCCACCACTGATGCACCCACGCCCGC
>JACQAA010000021.1 GCA_016195185.1 Pseudomonadota bacterium
TATTTGTTTTAATTTATGAAAATTAATGAAAGATCGCAAACAAAGAGCTGAGGGCAACGCTGTCATTTGCAAACTGGGTTTGAGCCTTTTCAACAGCCTTTTTTTCTAGAATTTTTCTAAACAGTGCTGTCTCATAAGCCGACAGCGCCGCCTTGACAGTTTTGCTGTCTTTATGGGGCTGGTTTACGTCGTCGCTGTTCCAGTAAGCCATAATTTTTATCCCTTCAACTCATCGATTATAGTGTGTTATATATTATGAATATACAATAGTTATTATAATATGTCAATTATAAACGCAATATTGATGCGGTAAAAATCGCATTAATATTAAACAACATTGAATAAATTCAATATCATATAATGTTTATCACATCTAAAAATTTACTGAATCAGTGCCTTGAAAGGCAGCCGGGCGACATGAAGAAGCACGGTGTGAAGCAGAGCGGAAGTAAACGATTCGTTCACTTCATCTTAGAACATGGCACCTTATAAACTGAGTATAAGCCCATGTCAATAATAAGTTTTTAAGCTAAAACTCCCTGACATCTGCAATACCCGCGATAGCACGGAGCGATTTTGGTGTGCCTTCGATAATATTCCAGCCACCGGGTAATTCTATTTCGGCCCTGCGCTTGCCAGCCTCCACGATTAACGATACCTTCACTCGGCCTTGCCCCGTTCGTTCCAGCAAGTTTTTGATCTTGCCCACCGCCTCCCCGCCCGCAATGTGAATATCCAGCCTGCGAGTAACGCTCTGCACCGCCTGCGTCAGCGCCTCAATTGACTGAGCTAGGAAACGGACCTCCTCTTCCCCTTTCTTGTCAGCATCAACGGACAACAAAATCGGTGTACCAGCCTCCAATAAATCACGTGACTGGGCCAGTAATTCGGAAAAGACCATGACCTCATAAACCCCATAGGGGTCTGATAGCTGCACAAAGGCAAAACGATTGCCCTTTTGCGAGGTACGCTCCTGCTTTCTGATGACGATTCCTGCCATGCGCAAGCGATTAGTCGGACCGCTCTGCAAAGTCTCCATCACTTTGGAAGATGGGACAACGCGCAATTTCTCCAACTGCGATGTCATATTATCAAGAGGGTGTGATGATAGATAAAACCCAACGGCATCAAATTCATGACGCAGATATTCCAATGGCTCCCATTTTTCGACCTTCGGTAATCCAGGGGCTGGTAATGATGGCTGCGCGCCGCCAAACAAACTGGCTTGACCACTATTTCTCTCCTCCGCCACGGCAGCGGCATACTTCAGCAGAATTTCGCTGGCCGCCAGAACTTGAGCACGATTCGAGTTCATTTGATCAAACGCCCCCGCTTGTGCCAAAGATTCCATCCGCCATAAATTCAACAGGATAATGACATTTCAGATAAGCTGTCTGGAAAGCGATATAGGCGTAAACCGCTGAGTGCGCCTTGTTAAAACCATAATCAGCAAACTTGGCAATGGTGTCAAAAATCGTCCCCGCCAGCTCCGTACCAATATTATTCGCCTTTTTGCATCCCTTGATGAAAACCTCGCGCTGGGCATCCATTTCCGATTTGATCTTCTTGCCCATGGCCCGACGCAGCAAATCGGCACCACCCAGGGAATAGCCAGCCAGCACCTGAGCTGCCTGCATCACCTGCTCCTGATAGATCATCACACCGTAAGTGGTTTCAAGCACTGGCTTCAACAGCGGGTGCATGTACTCAATCTCATCGGCACTCCTCAAATTCTCCAGATACCTGGGAATATTCTCCATAGGGCCCGGACGAAACAGGGCCACGATAGCGGTGATTTCCTCGAAGTTTTCCACTTCCATCTGGCGGCACAAATCACGCATGCCGGCACTTTCAAGCTGGAATACGGCGGCACATTCGCCCCGTGCCAGCATCTGATAGGTCAGCTTGTCGTCCAAAGGAAACTTGAGCGGATCAAGAATCTCTCCTGTTGTCTCCTTGATCATACGGATGGCGTCTTTAATGACCGTGAGTGTCTTCAACCCCAGAAAATCAAATTTGACCAAGCCTGCCTGTTCGACGTCTTTCATGTTAAATTGCGTCGCCGCAATCTCGGCACCCGGATCACGGTACATCGGCACCAGCTCTTCAAGCGGCCTGTCACCGATAACAATACCGGCCGCATGGGTTGCGGCGTGGCGATACAGCCCTTCCAATTGCAGCGCGATATCCACCAGCTTCCGTACCTGATCATCAGCATCCCGGGCTTCACGCAACGGCGCTTCGCTTTCCAAGGCATCTTCAAGGCTAATGGGATGTGTCGGATTTTGCGGGATCAGTTTGGCAATTTTATCAACCTGCCCATAAGGTATTTGCAACACCCGCCCAACATCACGTACCACCGCCCGCGCCTGTAATTTACCAAAGGTGATGATTTGCGCCACACTATCTTTTCCGTACTTTTCACGGACATAGTTGATGACCTCATCCCGCCGTTCCTGACAAAAGTCTATATCAAAATCCGGCATGGACACGCGCTCCGGGTTGAGGAATCTCTCAAACAGCAGCTTTGCCTCAATCGGATCCAAATCCGAAATACGCAGCGCCCATGCCACCACGGAGGCCGGTCCCGAACCGCGCCCAGGGCCAACTGGAATATCATGTTCTTTCGCCCACATGATAAAATCAGAGACGATCAGGAAATACCCGGCAAAACCCATCTTATTGATAACGCCCAGCTCGAATTCCAGGCGGTCGCGATATTGCTGACGCGTTGCTTCTTTTTTGGGCGTAGCCCAGTCAGTCTTGAAAACATAGTTCTCGAGCCGCCATTCCAGCCCCTTGCGTGAACGATCAATAATTTCTTCTGTTTCACTTTTTCCGTTGCCTGCATCAAAGGGCGGCAAGATTGGCTTCACTTCCTGTAACAGGAAAGCACAGCGTTTGGCGATCGTGATGGTATTTTCCACCGCCTCTGGCAGATCCTTGAACAGTTCAATCATCTGCTCGGCTGATTTAAAATAGTGCTCTGACGTGATCTTGCGGCGGTTAACATCCTGTACATGAGCGCCCTCTGCGATGCACAAAAACGCATCATGCGCTTCATACATGGCGGGATCAGGAAAGAAGCAATCATTCGTCGCCACAATTGGAATATTTTGTGCATAGGCCATATCCAGAAGCGCATCCTCCATCGCGACTTCATCGCTTGTGCCGTGGCGCTGCAGCTCTATATAAAGTCTGTCGCCAAAAATATCCTTGAGATGGAGAAGAGTTTTTCCCGCCTCCCCTGCGCGGTGTTCTGCCAGCATCCGCCCGATACTACCCTTCACGCCACCGGTCAGGCATATCAGCCCGGCAGAATATTGCTTGATATCTGCCCAGGACACAGCTGGCTTATCTGCGTGCTCAAGCGGCGTCAGAAAAGACTTGCTTGATAGTTTCATCAAGTTCTTATAACCCTGCTCGTTCTGCGCCAGCACAACAAGCTGGTCTGGCGCTTCAGGTTTCCGGTTACGCTGATCGACCTGCTCCGGTCTTTCAACCCACAGTTGACAACCAATAATGGGCTGAATGCCCTCTTTCGCCATCACCAGCGAGAACTGCAGGGCCCCAAACAAGTTCCCCGTATCCGTCACCGCCACCGCAGGCATGCCAAGCTGCTTACAGAGCGCCACCAGATCCTTGATCTTGATAGCGCCTTCTGCAAGCGAATACGCCGAATGCACATGCAGGTGTACAAAGCCTGAGGGAGATACGGTCATTTTTTCTTCCTGTAATTCTATCAATTCACCTGAAAACTCCCTGAAATTCAAGTATAGCTATACTTGACATAATTTTATATTTCATATAGAGTCACTTCGAATCAAAATCGACAGAGAAATCAAAATGAAAGACCAAGTTTTTCCGCCAAAGAACGATCTAAAAGCCGCATTTGATCGCCAAAAGTCATCGGACCACTCCAAGTGGGAAGCCAATGGAGTTACGGCCACCATTGAGGCACTCAGTAAGACCTTCAAGGCCCTACGTGATGCTGGCATAGACGCTCATATCCAACTTTCCGGCGACATCTGTGAGGATGCTTTTTCCTTGGTGCGTACAGTTACTCCCAATTTAATGTCTCACCAGTGTAATCTGTCTGGTATCCTGAAAATTGATCAGCTTGAATATTTACTGGCTATTTCTACAGTGGAAAACACAAAGCCTGTGCTGAAAATCTACGTTTCGGAATGGAATTACAAAGGCCAGGGCACAACTCAAGGAATCAAGGGCAGATATTTTGACTTAAACGAGGATTCCGAAGCCCTTCAGAAGTTGCAAAAATATATCATTCTCATGACCGTCAGAAATGAAATCATCCGCGATCATGATGTTTGCGATATGTTTGACGATGACGGCATCAAGAGACTGAACAAATCACCTCTTGCTCCAAAACCACAGACAGCTCCTAAACCAGACCATCCTTAAGCCGTAAAACCCGGTCCATACGGCGCGCCAACTCTTCGTTATGCGTCACCACGAGTGCACCGATTTTGAGACTGCGGATAGTTTGCAGCATGACATTGAACACCTCTTCCGCTGTCTGCGGATCAAGGTTTCCAGTCGGCTCATCTGCCAGCAGAAGAGCTGGCCGATTGACAAGTGCCCGCGCAATCGCCACCCGTTGCTGTTCACCACCGGAGAGTTGTGACGGATAATGCTCGGTTCGCTTTTCAAGACCCACACTTTCCAGTAGTTTCAAACCCCGACTTTTTGCCTCCTTTTTCTCCACCCCAGCTATATATTGCGGCAGCATCAAATTCTCAAGTGCCGTGAAGTCCGATAGCAAATGATGAAACTGGTAGATAAAACCGATCTGCATGCGGCGGAGCTGGGTGCGTACACCATCTGCTGCACTTTTGACTTTCTGGCCACCAATGAAGACTTCCCCGCTGACGGGCTTTTCAAGCAAGCCAGCGATCTGCAACAACGTCGTTTTCCCACAGCCGCTCGGCCCCAGCAATGCCACAATCTCTCCACGCCCGATCAACAGATTAACCCCGCGCAAGATCTCCAGTCTTTGCCCGCCCTGTTGAAAACTATGTCGAATATCCTTCAGTTGCAATACACTACTCACGACGTAAAGCCTCCACTGGGTCCAGCCTGGCCGCACGCCATGCGGGATAAATCGTGGCCGCAAAGGCCAAAACCAAGGACATGCCGACAATCAAAATGATCTCACCGGGTTCCATCCGTGACGGTAATTTAGACAGAAAATAGATTTCAGCAGAAAAAAGATCAGTATGTGTGAGACCTTCCAGCCAATGGCGAATACTCTCGATATTCTTGCAAAAAACAATTCCCAACACAGCGCCTGCGAGGGTTCCCACAATTCCAATAGTGGCTCCTGTGTAAAAGAAGATCCGCACAATCATGCCACGTGTCGCCCCCATGGTACGCAGAATAGCAATGTCCTGCCCCTTGTCTTTGACCAGCATGATTAAGCTTGAAATGATGTTAAAGGCAGCGACAATGATAATCAGCGTCAGGATCAGGAACATTACATTGCGTTCGACCTGCAGCGCATTATAAAAGCTGGAATTGGTATCACGCCAATCGGCGACGGAGTATCCGTCCTTTAACTCAGCTTTGACCGCTGCCTCAATACCCTCGAAGTGATCAGGATCCGGCGTCATCACCTCGATTGCGCTGATACTCGCTCCCATATCAAAAAATATCTGCGCCTGATCCAGCGCCATAAAAACAAAGTTATTATTATATTCATACATGCCCACATCAAAAATAGAACCGACGAGAAAGGCGCGCGAGCGGGGAATGGTGCCAAAAGGCGTCGTTTTTCCTTTTGGCGCAATCAAAACAAGCTTGTCTCCAATGCTCAAATGAAAACGCTCAGCCATATTTTTACCGATGGCGACAAAATCCCCACCAAAAGCATGGTCACCAGGAAGCTGAGCCAACATTGACACCGACATGATCGGTTTTTTAGAAAAATCTGTCGGAGTAATACCCCGCACAATAACACCGCTGGCGTTTCCATTCACTGTCAGCAATGCTTGGCCCTCGATCGCGGCCGTCGCCCCCGTCACCCCAGAAACCTGCTTCAGCTGGCGGATCACCGGCCCATAAGGAAACAACGGGCCGACGCGGGAATATACATTGAGATGCCCGTTCAGGCCCAGAATGCGCCCAACCAATTCTTCACGAAATCCATTCATGACCGACATGACAATAATCAGCGTCGCCACACCCAGCAAAATCCCCAAGAAAGAAAAGCCGGCGATAACCGAGATAAAACCCTCCCGACGCCTGGAGCGCAAGTACCGCCCCGCCACCATGCTTTCGAAGGAAAAGGACATGCTTAATATGCCTTTGCCACAATAACCTTCTGCCCCTTGTCCGAGAAGGGCAGGCAGCGCGGTGTCACGGAAAATTCTTTTTTAATTGCTTCGAACTCATCCGAGCCCTGGATCAGTTTATAATCGATTTTTACACCGCCGATCTTCTCTGCAGCAAAAAAATCACGCATTTCCTTGAGCGTTTTAATCTCAGTCACCATGCCCTTCGCCTTCTGGTGTGCCTGCTCCAGCATGTCCTTCTGCATGTGAGACAGGACTCCCTCAATCGTGCTCATGAATTCCTGCAAGGAAACTTTTTTCTTGCCATCCTTGCCGAGATCACGGCACGTATAAGTTAACTGTCCTTCGGCAATCTCCCGCGCACCGATTTCAAGACGTACCGGCACACCCTTCTTGATACAGGTCCACATTTTATCAGACGTACGTGCATCCGATTTGTCCGTCTTTGCGCTCACACCTTTCACGGCCAGATCCTTCTGGACTTTATCACAGAATTCGAGAATTTTTGACCGGTCGGCGTCATCATGAATGATTGGCAAAATACCAACCTGATATGGCGCCAGCTTAGGCGGCATCACCATGCCATCATCGTCAGCATGCACCATGATCAATCCGCCAATAGTGCGAGTCGACAGCCCCCAGGATGTCGTCCAGGCCAGCTTTTGTATACCATCACGGTCCAAAAATTTAATATCTGACGATTTGGCAAAAGTCTGGCCCAGATTGTGTGATGTGCAGCCCTGCAAAGCCTTCCCATCCTGCATGAAGGCCTCAATAGTATAAGTCTCAATGGCGCCAGGGAAACGCTCATCCGGCGTCTTCGCACCTTGAATGGCCGGGATAGCAAGGTAGTTTTCAAAGAAATCTGTATATACATCCAACATCCGTCGTGCGTCCTGGTCAGCCTCTTCGGCCGTGGCAAAAACATTATGGCCTTCTTGCCACAGGAACTCTGCCGTACGCAGAAACAAGCGCGGACGCATTTCCCAGCGCACGATATTACACCATTGGTTCAGTTTCAATGGGAGGTCTCGATAGGATTGCACCCAATTGTGCATAGACTCCCCGATAATCGTTTCCGATGTCGGACGAATTATCAGCGGCTCTGCTAGAGCAGAATCTTTATCTGGTACCAATTCTCCTTTGTCATTTTTAAAAAGCCGGTGGTGCGTGACCACCGCACATTCCTTGGCAAAACCCTCTATATGTTCAGCTTCTCTGGCGATGAAGCTCAGAGGAATCATCAGCGGAAAATAAGCATTCTGCACTTCTTCAGCTTTAATCATCCGATCAAGATGGCTCTGAATATTCTCCCAAACGGCATAACCATAGGGCCTGATCGTCATACAACCGCGAACAGGAGCATTCTCGGCGAGATCAGCGGCCTTGATGACGTTCTGATACCACTCGGGAAAATTCTCGGCGCGGGTAGGTGTCACCGCCGTTCTTGAATTTGTTTTCACCGTTTTCGCCGCCTCTGTCATGATCAATCCCTTGATTTTGCAATAAAAAGCCTGATTCAGATTACAGAAGCGACGACTTCTGGTCAATCATTTTGGCGCCTTGACAATGTTGTGCGGGGCACAAAGCGCTTTCAAAGCTGCTTCGGCATCTCCCTCCAAGGGCTTACCGTTAAATTTGACCTGCCCCCTTTCAACGGTGATCGTACCCATATTGGCTTTGCCCTCAAAGCCAGCCGGCACCGCTATGCCCATGTATTTCGCCAGATCCACCGTTAGATCAAAGCGGGTCTTTTCCGGCGGCTGGATCACGGCAGGAGTAATATCCGCTTCCATCACCGGCTTGCCATGCGCATCAACACCCGGCTTATACCCGGCATCGCCATCCACCTTTGGCTGGTAGGCAGTAAGGTATTGGCAATCCTCGGCAGAAATGAGAGTAGCAGTATTGTTGGAAGATTTCTCAAGGGGGTTCTCCATTGGCTTCTCACGGAACATCGCCCCCCGCCCTATCTCATCCTTCTTGCGAAACATCAAATTCGGCTCTGCCGACTGTTTCTGAGGGGTGACTTTTTTCTTATGTTGTTTCTTCTTTTTAGGAACGGCTTTTTCTGGTGTTTCCGTTTTTGGCGTTATCGGCTTGGGTGTCTCAACTTTCGATGACTCTACTTTAGGCGCTTCCACTGTCGGAATCTCTTGTTGAGGCGCTTCCTTCTCCACTGTCACTTTCTGTAGCGCCTCATTTTCCAGCGACATATCTTGCGCCACCGCCCCTTGCGCTGCCAACAAAACACCACACGTCATCACAATAACAAATTTTTTCATTTCCATGCACCTTTAAATAGAGCATGCCAGTCAAGAATGCCAGTGACAACCAAAATCTGAGCGACCCCCAACACGACTGCCGAGATAACGGTATTGAGGATCAGTTTTTTCTTTAGGTCTGGTGTGGCGGGCGCCCCGGCATCAAAACCCTTACCCGGTTCCTGATGACGATTCACGCCCAACGGCAGCACCGTGAATAACATCACCCACCAGATCAGGAAATAGACAAAAAAAGCCGTGGCAATGCTCATGTCATATCCTAACCAAATGCACACGCGTTTGCGGCTTGCGGTCAAAACGCTCATTGAAAAACCGCCGCGCAGCCACACGGACGGCTTCCGATACTACAGCATCATCGCCCCGCTGTTCCTTTGACATGTTCCGTATCACATTTTTGATCTCTCTAACGGCATCCTGAAGATATTTTATATCCAATTCGCTGTTTTCATCCAGCAGACCAAGAGCTGTCACTTTCGGATCAGCAAGCAGCGCACCGTGTCCGTCCATAACGACAGTGACGACAGCACTTCCGTTAAACATTATCCGCTTGCGCGTCAAAATCGCTTCATGATCAATAGCGACAACACGGTTCCCCTCAATTGCCAGCATGCCACTGGTGACTGCCCCGACCATCTCCGCTTTGTCACGGCTGATACGGATCACGTTGCCGTTTACCGGTACCAATGTTTTTTCGATGCCGCATTCTTTGGCAAGCACCGCGTTCTTCTCCATCTGCATAGCCTCGCCATGCACAGGGATGGCGATATGTGGCCTCACCCAGCGATAGATCTGCTTCAGCTCGTCACGGTAAGGGTGACCCGAGGCATGGACAGGTGCATCATGGTGGGTAATGACATGAATACCAGCGGCGATCAGTTTATTTCGCATCCGTTCAATCGCTGGCGTATTGCCTGGAATATCACGTGAGGAAAAGATTGCCACGTCTTCCGGCGCCATCTTCACAAGCGGGTGCTCCTTATTGGCTATCTTTGCCATGGCCGCACGCGTCTCCCCTTGCGATCCGGTACAGACATAAACCAGTTTGGATGTGGGAATGGAACCCACGGTATCCCTGGTTAAAAACGGAGGGATGCCTTTCAAGTATCCAGTTTTGCGTGCAGCGTCGTCAATCTTGAGCATAGATTTTCCAACGATGCACATCTGCCGGCCATTGGCAGCCGCTGCCTCGTATATACTGCGATACCTTGTGACATTTGAGGCAAAACAGGTGAGGACGATCCCTTTGTCAAATTCTCCCAACAGCTCGCGTAATCCCTCTCGGACGGTTTTCTCTGACGGAGAATGCCCAGGTACCATTGCATTGGTTGAGTCACACATCATTGCTATGACGCCACGATCGCCCAACCGCTGCAAGGCCTCCCCATCTGTCATATCCCCCTCCATTGGTTCGGGGTCAATCTTCCAATCACCGGTATGCAAGAACATACCGAGACCCCTTGCCTCAATGGCCAGAGCATTTGACTCAGGGATGGAGTGTGCCATCCGGATAAAATCTATGCCGAACGGGCCTATATCCAGATGCGCCTGCATCGACACCTCATGCAGCCGCACCTGATTATCCCAATGATGCTCGACCCCTTTCTGGCGGACCAATTCGGCGGTAAATTTGGTCGCATATATGGGCTTACGGAGTTTGGGCCAATGGTGCCCGATGGCGCCGATATGATCCTCATGCCCGTGAGTTAGAATAATGGCCAGCAGGTCATCACCCAGTTTCTGCGCAAAATCAATGGCAGGAAGCAAAATATCCACACCCGGCATGGTGTCATCAGCAAACCCCATACCACAATCAACCATGATCCACTGACCCTGATAACCGTAAAGACTCATATTTGCGCCAAAAACGCCGCAGCCACCCAGAGGCACAAAGTAGACCGCATCAGCCGCCATTTTAAAATCGAGCGCCATTATATAAACACTTCCCCGGAGTTCATGAGCCTTACCGTACCATCCGACATCTTCAATTGCAGAGCACCTGTCATATCAATACCTTCAAAAACCCCCGTCAGCGTTTCTTTCGGAAACCGGGCTCTGATCTCCCGTCCCAGTTTATAGGCTCGCTTGAGCCACGCCGCACGAATAGTTTGAAAGCCATTTTTTTCCCAGTGTTCAATCCGTTTCTGCATTTCCTTTGCCAGCAACTGGAGAATAGATTCGGCATTATGAGCGTTAACCCCAATCTCTTGCAGGGAAATAGCGCCCTCAGGGGCATTGGTGATATTCAACCCGATGCCAACGACTACCCACGTTGCCTGACTTTCAGTTTCAATTAGAATTCCAGCGGCTTTTTTCTGGTTGATCAGCAAGTCATTGGGCCATTTCAGGTGTATCTCTGCTGACGCTGGAATGACTGTTTCTAAAACAGAAGCAAGAGACACGGCAAACAAAAAGGACAATTGCCCAATATGTTCTACATCCACCTTTGGCTTTAAAATCATGCTCATAAAAAGATTGCCTGGGGCGGATATCCATTCGTTGCCCTGCCGGCCCCTGCCCGCCGTCTGCTCACGCGCCCAGATGACAGTGCCCGAAGATGCTCCCTGTTTAGCGAACCCCTTCGCATAGTCATTGGTGCTACCAACGCTCTGCAATTCGATAATTTTCATTGTACCAATGACAAGGCAGCTTCCGCCGCACCATTCAGGATGGGCGCTGGAAGGACAATGAACAGTACGACCGCTAAGGACGCAGCAATCAAAATTAAATTGAGTCCCGTGTCTTCAGACTTGTCAATGCCAGCTGCCGCATCTTCGAAGTACATGACCTTGATAATGCGCAAGTAATAATAGGCGGCCACCACACTGGTCAGAACACCGGTCACTGCCAGCGTGTAAAGGCCGGCACTAACCGCCGCCTGAAAAATAAATAATTTACCAAAAAATCCCGCCAGCGGTGGAATACCCGCCATCGAAAACATCATGATGGACATAGCCAGAGCCAGCATCGGCTGTTGTTTTGCTAGACCAGACAGGTCACTGATACCTTCAACCACTTTATCCCGACGCTTCATCATCAGCACCAGACAGAAAACCCCGATGCTCATGAGCATGTAAAGAGTCATATAGATGACAATACCCTGAATGCCCACCCTGTTGGCCGCCGCAAGGCCGATCAGCGCATAGCCCATATGACCGATGGAGCTATAGGCCAGCAGGCGTTTGATATTTGTCTGGGTAACCGCGGCAACCCCGCCTAGCACCATTGAGGCGATGGAAATGGCAATAATCACCTGCTGCCACAATCCAATCATATCTCCGAAGGGGCCCATCAGGACACGTGCCAGAAGGGCTATCGCCGCCACTTTGGGTGCGATCGCAAAAAATGCCGTGACGGGAGCAGGAGCACCTTCATAAACGTCCGGTGCCCACATATGAAACGGAACAGCAGACACCTTGAACGCCATGCCGCAGATCATCAGTACCATACCCGTCACGATGCCCAGGGAAACAGCAGTTTGTCCATGGAGAGCCTGAGCGATTGGCTCAAAACCGGTCGCACCGGTAAAACCATAGATCAATGAAGCGCCATAGAGCAGTAACCCTGACGACAGAGATCCCAGCACAAAATACTTCAGGCCCGCCTCTGTCGAGCGAGTGCTGTCGCGCTGAATAGCCGCCAGCACATAGAGCGGAAAACTCTGCAATTCCAGAGATACATAAAGGGAAATCAGATCATTCGCGGAAATCATCAGCATCATGCCCAAAGTCGAGAAGAGTATCAGCACCGGATATTCCACACGGTCGATCTTTTCCCGTTCCAGAGATTTTCCCGCCATCATCAGGGAAACAGCAGAGCCAATAGCCACCAGCATCTTCATATAAATAGCAAAACTGTCCGTAATAAACATGCCGCCAAAACTTGTGCCTGTCTCTGGGTTAGACTTGAAGAGCAGCGTGGCAATGACGATCAGGGCAAACACCCCCAGTCGTGAGATCAAACGGTAATTTTCTTTTTGACCGACAACGGCCAGCATCAGCAAAATCATCGCTAACACAGCCAGGATAAGCTCAGGGAAAGAAATCATCAGAGCGGGTGCCTCAAAAGGTCTCATGGCTGCATCTCCCCCTGGGGGTTAATCCCATTGGCATCGTTATAGCGCGCAATAACCTTTTCCAGAGCTGGCGCCATCGGATTGAGGAAGCTGGACGGATAAATACCCATCCAGAACACCAAAGCAAGCAGCGGCGCAAAAATCGCCATTTCACGGAGATTGATATCCGGCATGGCCTTGACATCCGCTTTGATCAATTCGCCAAAAACAACACGTTTGTAAAGATAGAGCATGTAGGCGGCACCCAGCACGACTCCGGTCGCCGCCAGGAAAGTTGCCAGCGTATGCACCTGATAGGCTCCCAGCAGCACCAGAAACTCGCCGACAAACCCGGAGGTGCCGGGCAGGCCCACCGACGCCAGCATGAAAATCATGAATACAGTCGCATAGCGCGGCATATTTTTGACTAAACCGCCGTAACGCCGGATCTCCCGCGTGTGTAGTCGGTCATAAACGACCCCGACGCAGAGGAAGAGTGCAGCGGCAACAACACCATGTGATAACATCTGGAACATCGCACCCTGCAGGCCTTGTGTCGTGAGTGTAAAGATACCGAGCGTCACAAAGCCCATATGCGCAACAGAAGAATAGGCGATCAGCTTCTTCATATCTTCCTGCGCCAGAGCCACCAGTGAGGTATAAATCACCGCAATCACGCTCAAGGAGAAAATGAGCGGTATGAAATATTCTGAGGCTTGTGGCAGTATCGGCAGCGACAGCCGTAGAAAGCCATAACCACCCATTTTCAGCAATACCCCGGCCAGAATGACCGATCCGGCTGTCGGCGCTTCGACGTGCGCATCCGGCAACCAGGTATGCACCGGCCACATTGGCACCTTGACAGCAAAAGAGGCCAGGAACGCCAGAAACACCCATCGCTGGAGTGCCTGAGGCACATCCATCTGCATCAGCGACGGGATATCCGTTGTCCCGAATTGATGATACAACGCCAAAATGGCAATCAACATCAGCACTGATCCGAGCAGAGTATAGAGAAAGAACTTGAATGCGGCATAGACACGGCGCTGCCCACCCCAGACACCGATGATCACAAACATCGGCAGCAACACTCCCTCAAAGAACACGTAGAACAGCACCAAGTCCAAAGCCGCAAACATGCCTAGCATCATGGTTTCGAGCAACAGGAAGGCAATCATATATTCCCGAATGCGCTTCTGGATGGATTCCCAGCTCGCCAGAATGCATATCGGCGTCAGCAGCGTTGACAACAGAATAAAGAATACCGAAATCCCATCCACACCCATTTTATAGGCAATGTTGAAGCCGGGCAGCCAGTCGTATTTTTCGACCATCTGAAAATCGGCAGAGGACTGGTCAAACCCCATATACATGTAAACGGAAACAGCAAAAGTCAGCAGTGATGTCACCAAGGCGACGCTCCGCGCATTAGCCGCGACCGACTCTTCATCGCCACGCACCGTCATGATCAGTAACGCCCCCAACAGCGGCAGGAAGGTCATCAGCGACAGAATGGGAAAGGTAATCATGCTCAGTTCCTTATCGATACGCTATAAAAAGATATGCCGTGATAAAACACACCACGCCGATGAGCATGGCAAAGGCATAATGAAAAACATAGCCGGTTTGTATTTTTCCGGTTCCCCGCGATGAGCTGGCAATACCGGCAGCAATGGCATCCGGCCCCATCCCATCAATGATTTTTCCGTCTCCGATCTTCCACAATTTATCACCAATAAAAAATGCCGGAACGACACCAATGATGTGGTAAAGCTCGTCAAAATACCACTTGTGGTATAAAAAGGAGTGCACAACCTTGAACGCCTGAACAATTTTTCCGGGTAAGTTTGTAGCCTGCATATAGAGTATATAGGCCAATAAAATGCCGGCCGCCCCGACCAAAGTCGGTAACAGCTTGACCCATTTGGCCACATGGTGCGCCTCCATGATTGAATCCTGGCCGGCATTGATAAATATACTGGCGCCCCAGAAAGCGATCCTGCTTTCGCCAACAAACAGCTCATATCCCCACCATCCAGCGCCAAGCGCCCCTGCAGCCAACACGTACAACGGGGCCATCATCACCAACGGCGATTCATGAACATGTTCCATCGTATGCTTGTCAGCACGCGGCTTGCCGTGAAAAGTCAAAAACAGCAATCGCCAGGAATAGAAGGCCGTCATCAATGCCGCGGCGATGCCCATCCAGTAGGCAAAGTGGCCGATCTTGTCTCCTGAAGCAAAGGCCGCCTCCAAAATCATGTCCTTGGAATAATATCCGGCAAAAAACGGGATACCAGCTAGTGCCAAATTACCGATCCACATCAGTGTATAGGTCGTTGGAATCAACTTATAAAGCCCGCCCATTCTGCGCATATCCTGCTCCCCCGACATCGCATGGATGACCGAACCAGCGCCGAGGAACAGTAGGGCCTTGAAAAAAGCATGGGTAAACAAATGAAACATGGCCGCGCCATAAGCCGAGACACCGAGAGCAAAAAACATATAACCCAACTGACTCATCGTGGAGTAGGCAATCACCCGTTTGATATCGAATTGCGTCAGCGCAATGGTAGCAGCCACAAAAGCGGTCAGCGCGCCCAATACTGTGATGAATTCACGCACAGGGGCTGCAAATTCATACAAGGGGGACATACGCACCACCATAAACACTCCGGCTGTCACCATCGTCGCCGCGTGGATCAGTGCAGACACAGGCGTCGGCCCTTCCATCGCGTCAGGCAACCAGGTATGCAAACCCAGCTGCGCCGATTTACCCATCGCGCCGACAAACAGCAGTGCGCAAATCAGGTTGATGGCATTAAATTCATGCCCCAGGAAGATCATGGCGACATCTTGCTTGTTAACAACATCCGCAAACACCGCATCATAATTGAGCGTGCCAAAGAGGAAGAACACCGCCATGATGCCGAGGGCTAGGCCAAAATCTCCAATCCGGTTCATGACAAATGCCTTGATCGCCGCATTATTAGCGCTGTCCTTTTTATTCCAGAAACCGATGAGCAGATAGGACATTAGTCCCACGCCCTCCCAACCAAAGAACAGCTGCGCAAAATTATCGGCGGTGACCAACATCAGCATCGCAAAAGTGAATAAGCTCAGGTAGGACATAAATCGTGCTCGCGCGTCATCATGACTCATGTAACCCACGGAATAAATGTGCACCGCACAGGAAACCAGGTTGACCATAACGACCATGACCACCGCGAGCTGGTCAAAACGCAGCGCCCAAGGCACGTTCAGTTTGCCAGAGGCGATCCAGGTAAATAGCTCTACTATATGCGGCGCCTTCTCCAGAGCGACATTTTTGAACAGGATAACCGAACAAGCAGTCGCAACTACCATCAGCAAGCAGGTCACCATATTCGCGGCCTTATCGCCGATCAACCTTCCAAACAATCCCGCGATCAACCCCCCCAGTAGCGGTGACAGTACGGCTATGGTTTCCATCTTTTATCCCCTTAACGAACTGATATCTTCAACTGCAATCGAGCCCCTGTTACGGAAGAAAGCGAGCAGAATGGCTAGACCGATTGCCGCCTCCGCCGCCGCAACCGTCAGAATGAAAATGGCGAACACCTGCCCAGCCAAATCCTGCAAATAAACGGAAAACGTCACCATATTGATCTGCACGGCGAGCAGCATCAACTCAATCGACATCAAAATGACGATAACATTGCGGCGGTTGAGAAAAATTCCGAACACCCCCAGCGTAAACAGAATGGCCGAGACAACAAGAAAATGGTTCATCCCTATTTCCATGACTTACTCCACCCCCGCGCCTGTCTCGACCTTAATGACTTTCAGGACATCCTTCACCTCGCGGCTAACCTGCTTTGAGACGTTCTGGCGACGCGCACGCGGCAGCGGGCGCAGGGTCAGGGTAATGGCGCCGATCATTGCCACCAGCAAAATCAGGCCTGAAATCTGGAACGGATAAACATACTGCGTATACAGCACCTGGCCCAGGGCGTGAGTATTGGTAATCACATTGGCATCCGGCACCGGAGAGGCCACACGCGATGCAGCCGAAGGGTCAATCTGAGAAGTAACATAGAGCCAAATCAGTTCTATCAGTAAAACGACACCGACAAAACCGCCCACCGGCAGATGTTTCATCATCCCCCGGCGTAACTCGGCGAAGTTAATATCGAGCATCATCACCACGAAAAGGAACAGCACCGCCACCGCGCCAACATAAACAATTACCAATGTCATCGCGATAAATTCCGCCCCCAACATTACAAACAGGCTGGCCGCGTTAAAGAACGCCAAGATCAGGAACAGGACGGCGTGTACGGGGTTACGCGCGGAAACCACCATCGCAGCGCTTAAGATAAGCACCGCTGAAAATATATAGAAGAAAATGGCTTCGATCATTATCAGGTCCTTATTAAAAACAGCGCTGCTGCCCCAGATTTATTTGTCATTCTCTTTATCCGCAACATAGTCATATTGGGATTGATAGCTTTTTAACCGTTGTTGATAGTGTTTTAGCCATTGCTGGCCAGTATGGCTCTGCAGCAATTTAATAAAAGCAAAGATGACTAAAAGAGTCGAAATGATCGGGATCAGCGTTTTCACGGTAACCCCTGTCTATCAAAAGCGGAGCCACTTCTGGATTCTTGTTTGACATTATTTGTCATCCGTTACCTGTACTTCACATCAGCCGAAATGTTAGCGGCGATTTGCGCTTCCCATCTGTCGCCGTTATCCAGCAATTTTTGTTTGTTGTAGAGCAATTCCGCATGCGTTTCCGTCCCATATTCAAAGTTTGGACCCAGGACAATGGAATCAACCGGGCAGGATTCCTGGCACAGGCCGCAATAGATGCACTTGGTCATGTCAATATCAAAGCGCGTCGTACGGCGGCTGCCATCTGCGCGCGGCTCGGCTTCAATCGTGATCGCCTGCGCAGGACAGACCGCTTCGCATAGCTTGCAGGCGATACAACGCTCCTCCCCGCTGGGGTAGCGGCGCAGCGCTAGTTCGCCGCGAAAACGAGGGCTCAAGGGCCCTTTCTCAAAGGGGTAATTCAGCGTCACCCGGGGGCGGAACATGTAGCTAAACGTCAGCGCCATCCCTCTCACCAACTCTACCAGAAAAAAACTGCGTACACTTTTTGCAAATGACATGCGTTACATCCCAGGCAATGCGTTGTTATAGAGCAAGGCGCCCGCCATCAGAACCACCCAAGCGAGCGTAAAAGGCAAAAATACCTTCCAGCCAAGGCGCATCAGCTGGTCATAGCGGTAACGCGGCATGGTCCCGCGTGCCCAAATAAAGATGAACAGTACGAAGCATACCTTAAGCGCAAACCAGATTGGCCCCGGAATAAAGCCAAGAGCCGCGATGCCAAAGGGGGGCAGCCAACCGCCCAAAAACAGAATGCTTGTCATCCCGCTCATCAGGATCATGTTCATGTATTCGCCAAGAAAGAACAGCGCAAAAGTCATTGATGAATATTCAACGTTAAATCCGCCGACCAGTTCCGACTCGCCTTCCGGGAGGTCAAAGGGCGAACGATTGGTTTCTGCCAATGCTGAAATCACAAATATTACAAACATCGGGAACAGCAGCAGCGATACCCACCACGGATGTTCGGCGGTCACGATCTGCGACAGGTTAAGCGAGCCGGTGGTTAGCAGTACCGTCACCAGTACCAATCCCATCGACACTTCATATGAAACCATCTGCGCCGCTGCCCGCAAGCCGCCGAGAAAGGCATAGTGCGAGTTCGACGCCCATCCCGCCATCAAAATCCCGTACACGCCCATGGATGAAATCGCGAAGAGGTACAGCACACCGACATTAATGTTGGCGATAACAAATCCGTCACTGACGGGGATCACCGCCCAGGCCACCAGACTCAGCACGAAGGTCAACATCGGCGCCATCACAAAGACAAACTTGTTGGCCCCAGTGGGAATGATTGTTTCTTTACCCAGCAGCTTGACAGCATCTGCAAAAGGTTGCAAAAGGCCGTACATGCCCACCACCATCGGGCCCTGCCGCATCTGCATTGCGGCCAGAATTTTACGCTCGGCATAGGTCAGATAGGCCATTCCCATCAGCAACGGCACGACAATCATCATGATCTTGAGGGCGATCCACAACACCGGCACAACGTAGGTTGTAAACAAATCAGCCACGCGCAACCGCCCTTTCTTGGTCTGCCTTCATAACAAAGACCTTGGTACATTCCGCCATGACCCGCGACGCCCGGCTAATCGGGTCAGTCATATAAAAATTATTGATTGGTAGGACAAACGGCGCTTTGTCGCACTTGCCCTCCTTGCCAAAAGGAACCCACTTGGCGGAACGAACCGCATCAATCTCGTTAAACAGGCCGTTTTCTTGCACAAGGCGCTGCCGCACCTGCGCCAGCGTATCATAAGGCAAAGTCTTGCCCAGCACTTCAGAGAGAGAGCGGATAATCTTCCAGTCTTCACGCGCCTCGCCCGGTGGGAAGATGGCTTGTCGCGCATGTTGCGGCCGTCCCTCGGTATTCACGTAAGTGGCATTTTTCTCAGTATAAGCGGCCCCCGGCAGGATAACATCCGCACGTGTCGCGCCACGATCCCCATGATGCCCCTGATAAATGACAAAAGTATTGACTTCCATCTTTTCAAGAGGAAGCTCATCCGCACCCAGCAGATAGAGGGCATTCACTTTCTGCCAAGTCTCGGCATTGCCTGCGACAAAACCAAGCGAAAGGGCGCCGACACGGGCCGCCTGACTGTGCAGCATGTTGTAGCCATTCCAGCCTTCCTTGACCATGTTGTATTTTTCAGCGACCTTGCGGGCCAAGACCTGAATAGACAGGCCGTCGGCGCGGCGCAACGCGCCCGCACCCAGGATGATCATCGGATTTTGTGCCTTGGAGAGCACGTCGGCGAAGGCCCCCTTGCCATTCAGCAACTCTTCCAGAGTCTCTGGCCCCGCGCCCAGATATTTTGTCGGATAATTCAAATCCATCTGCGGTCCGATGACGCCAATCTTGATACGTTTTGCCAGCCACGTCTTGCGAATACGCGCATTAATGAGCGCCGCTTCAACACGTGGATTGGTACCGACCAGCAAGATGGCATCCGCTTTTTCAATGCCGGCAATCGTTGTATTAAAGAGATATCCCGCGGGCTGCGCAGGATCAATTTGCGCCGTATCCTGACGACATTCGAGATTGGCCGCTCCCAAAGCCCTCATCAGATCCTTGAGAGCAATAATGGATTCACAATCAGCCAAGTCACCCACGATAGCGCCAATTTTTCTGTTCTTCAACTGTGCAGCAATCGCGTCAAAAGCTTCTGGCCACGTTGCGGGCTGTAATTTCCCGTTCTTACGGACATAGGGTCTGTCGAGCCGCTGGTTTTTTAGACCATCCACCGCAAAGCGTGTCTTGTCAGAAATCCACTCTTCATTAATATCCTCATGCAGACGCGGCAAAATCCGCAGCACTTCGGCACCCCGGCAATCAATGCGGATGTTGGAGCCGACAGCATCCAGCACATCGACGCTCTCCGTTTTGTGCAGCTCCCACGGGCGGGCGGTAAAAGCGTAAGGCTTCGAGGTCAGAGCACCGACCGGACAAACATCGATGAGATTTCCGGACAGCTCGGAGGTCATTGCTTGTGTGACGTAATTACCAATTTCCAGGTGTTCGCCACGTCCCAGAACGCCCAGCTCATCCACCCCCGCGATTTCCTCGCCGAAGCGCACGCAGCGCGTGCAATGGATGCAGCGTGTCATCACGGTTTTAACCAGCGGCCCCATCTCTTTGTCTTTTACAGCACGCTTTTCTTCATGGTAGCGGGAACGGTCAAATCCAAAAGATACCGCCTGATCCTGCAGGTCACACTCCCCGCCCTGATCACAAATAGGACAATCCAGAGGATGGTTAATCAGCAACATCTCCATGACGCCTTTGCGCGCTTTTTTTGCGATGGCAGATTGCGTGAACACTTTCATGTCATCGCCGCAGGGCATGGCACAGCTGGCGACCGGCTTGGGTGATTTTTCAACCTCTACAAGGCACATGCGGCAATTGGCGGGGACCGACAGCTTGTCGTGATAACAAAAACGCGGAATCTCGATACCAAGTTTTTCAGCCGCCTGGAGGATTGAGGTTCCTGGCTCTACAGTCACTTCCATTCCGTCGATGGTCAGTTTAGGCATTATTTCTTCACCTCATAGGTCCGCGCCGGACGCAATAAAGCATCTGGAAACTGCCCATCATACCGCTTCAGGATCTTTTCAATGACACCGGAATTTTGTAGCTGCTGCAACGTATCATCCAAAAACTGCTTCAACCGCAATTCGCTGCCATTGACCGCGATCACATTCGGAATTGTCCGAACCGGAATCTCCGAAGCAACAGCCCTGATTGTACCTGGGTTCGCTTTCATGAACGCGTAACCGGAGGCGGCGTCGGTGAAGGTGGCATCCGCTTTCCCTGTCGATACCAGCATCAAAAGCTCCGATCCCGTTCCCGCCAGCTGCGGTACCGAAACAGCTTGCGCCCGCGGGAAGTCTGTATTTTTAATGTCCATCGCCATTTCGCCATCCATCACGCCAATTTTCTTGTCGGGGGTATTGAGAACTGAAAGATCTGCTTCAAAGCGCTTGTCATCAGGCTTCACGTAGGTATTGATCCGTACATAGAAAACGGGCTGTGAAAACAGAATCTGCCGTGCTCGCGTTGCATTCGCCCAGATCCCCGTGCAAACGGCATCAACCCGTCCTTCCTGCAAATCGGTGATCAGGTGGGCAAACTGCACCTCCTGCGTCCATTCAATCTTCAGGTTGGCAATGCGGCTGATTTCCTGCATGACATCAAAGAAAACGCCTTGGGGTTTGCCTGTTTTGCTATCCACCCAATAGTTAGGCTGCCAGTCAAAATATCCGCAGCGCAGAGTGTTGGTACGCATGACACGCTCAAAAACCGACTCTTTTGGCGCATCAGCCGCAAAGGCCGCCGCCGGCAGGGTCAAAACAAATATCATCAGAAAAAGTAACTTTCTCATCATCATCCTCCTTTAATTACGCCGCTATCTGCTTGCGGTATTCCAAAATACGCCGCTCCATCTCCGGACGGAAATGCTTGATCAGTCCCTGTATCGGCCAAGCCGAGGCATCACCGTGGGCACAAATGGTATGGCCTTCAATTTCGCTGCCGATATCCAGCAACATGTCAATTTCTTCCAGATTTGCCTCACCCCTCACCATACGCTGCATGATGCGATACATCCAGCCAGTGCCTTCGCGGCATGGGGTGCACTGGCCGCAACTCTCATGCCAGTAGAACCGCGCCAAGCGCGCGATGGCATACACAATATCCGTGGATTTATCCATGACAATCACCGCCGCCGTACCCAGACCAGAATTGACCGCACGCAAGCTGTCAAAATCCATCAGCACCGTTTCTGAAATTTCTTTTGTGATCAGACGAGTCGATGATCCACCCGGTATGACCGCCAACAGATTATCCCAGCCCCCACGCACACCGCCACCATGCTTCTCAATAAGCTCTTTCAGAGGAATGCTCATGGCTTCCTCAACATTGCAGCGATTGTTGACGTGACCGGAAATACAAAAAACTTTTGTGCCGCGATTTTTTTCGCGCCCGATACCCCCGAACCACGCACCACCACGACGAAGAATCTCGGGCACAACCGAAATGGTTTCGACATTATTGACGGTCGTCGGGCAGGCATAAAGCCCCGCCCCTGCCGGAAATGGCGGCTTGTTGCGGGGAAAACCCTTCTTGCCTTCCAGACTGTTCAACAAGGCCGTTTCCTCGCCGCAGATATAGGCACCCGCCCCACGGTGCAAATAAAGCTCAAAGTCCCAGCCGGAACCGGCTGCATTCTTACCTAGCAACCCCGCAGCATAGGCCTCATCAATTGCTTTTTGCAACGCAACGGCCTCATAATAAAATTCGCCCCGAATGTAAATGTAGCAGGCGTGTGCCCCCATGGCAAAGCTCGCCAGCAAAGCCCCTTCAACAAGCTTATGCGGTTCATGGCGGATAATGTCGCGGTCCTTGCAGGTGCCAGGTTCGGACTCATCGGCATTGATAACAAGGTAGCTCGGACGCCCATCTTTTGACTCTTTGGGCATAAACGACCATTTCATCCCGGTCGGAAACCCGGCGCCGCCACGACCGCGTAACTCGGATTTTTTGACTTCCTCGATTATCCAGTCGCGGCCTTTGGCCATGATGTCCTTGGTACCATTTTTTAATACCACATTTCTCAGCCTGTTCATGCAGGCAGGTTGCCCCTTTAACGCCCATTGACGTTGTACGCCCCGCTTGTGAGCCATGTGCCGGCTTTTTGCCGGACTTCAGGGTATCAAGCACGCGCACGACATTTTCTGGCGTCAGGTCTTCATACAGGTCATCGCCATTGCGCTGAATCACCGGCGCATTAACGCAAGCACCCAGGCACTCCACCTCGGACAACGTAAAGCTCCCGTCCGGGGTCGTTTCACCCATTTTGATGCCAAGGTGCTTCTCGCAAGCCTTCACCATATCCGCGGATCCGGCCAACCAGCAGGGCGTTGTCGTGCATACCTGCAAATAATGTTTTCCCTTTGGTTGCAGATTATACATGGTATAGAACGTCGCCACCTCAAAAACCTTGATACGCGGCATGTCCAGAATATGGCCGATTTCCTCCATCGCCGCTTCAGGAATCCAATCATCGTTCTGGTTCTGAGCGATATCGAGCAACGGCATCACCGCACTCGCCTGTTTTCCTTTTGGATATTTGGCGATATGAGTCTCAATAAGCTTCATGTTTGCCGGCGTGAACTTGAAACTTTTGGGCTGCTCAAAATCTTTGCGTGGATGGCCGCTCATCGATCAACCTCCCCAAATACAATATCCATTGAGCCAATAATGGCCACCGTGTCTGCCAGCATATGTCCGCGCGACATGAAATCCAGTGCCTGCAAGTGCACAAAGCCTGGCGCCCGCATATGACAGCGATAGGGCTTGTTGGTGCCATCCGATACAAGATAAACTCCAAACTCACCCTTCGGCGCTTCAACCGCCGTATAAGTCTCACCGGCTGGAACGTGATAACCTTCCGTGTAGAGCTTGAAATGGTGGATCAGGGCTTCCATGGAGGTTTTCATTTCGGCACGCACCGGCGGCGAAATTTTATGGTCATCAACGACTGTCGATCCCTCGGGCATTTTTTCAATTGCCTGTTTCATGATTCTTGCCGACTGGCGCATTTCCTCGACCCGCACGATGTAGCGCGCATAGCAATCGCCTGTCGTACCGATCGGGATATCAAAATCCATATCTGCATAAACGTCATAAGGTTGCGACTTGCGCAGATCCCATGGCACACCGGAGGCACGCAGCATCGGCCCGGTAAAGCCCCAGTCCAAAGCCTGCTCTTTGGAAACAACCCCGATATCGACGGTGCGCTGTTTGAAAATACGGTTTTCGGTCAGCAATGTTTCCATGTCGTCAACAAACTTGATAACGCTATCAGCGTATTTATACATGTCTTCGGCAAGACCAGCCGGCATGTCCTGCCGCACGCCACCCGGCCGGAAGTAATTGGCATGCATCCGCGCACCGGAAACGCGCTCATAAAATTCCATGCCACGTTCACGCTCTTCGAAACCCCACAGGGAGGGCGTAATCGCACCAACATCCAGCGCATAGGTCGTGAGGTTCAGGATATGATTGATGATACGGGTTAGCTCCGAGAACAATACACGGATGTATTGCGCTCTTGACGGCGCTTTGACTTTCAACAGTTTCTCCACCGCCAGCGCAAAAGCATGTTCCTGATTCATCGGCGCCACATAATCGAGGCGGTCAAAATACGGAATCGCCTGCAGATAAGTCTTGTGCTCAATGAGTTTTTCTGTGCCCCGATGCAACAGGCCGATGTGCGGGTCAGCGCGCTCCACCACCTCTCCATCCATTTCCAGGATCAGGCGCAAAACACCATGTGCCGCGGGATGCTGCGGGCCCAGGTTCAGTGTATAGGGTTTTATTTTTTGTTCCGTCATTTATCACCCATGATCTTCGGCCTACAGGCCTTTTCATCGCCGGGAAGCTGCATGGTTGTCATGCCTTCCCAGGGGCTGGTAAAATCGAAATTGCGGAATTCCTGCGGCAGCTGTACCGGCTCGTAGACAATACGCTTTTGCGTTTCGTTATAGCGCAGCTCGACATAACCGGTCAGCGGAAAATCTTTGCGCAGCGGGTGGCCTTCAAAATTATAATCGGTCAGGATACGGCGCAAATCTTTGTTGCCCGTAAAAGGAATACCATATAAATCCCAGACCTCGCGCTCATACCAGCCCGCGGCACTGTAAAGGTCCGTGACGGTGTCCACCGGCTCATTTTCTTTGGTCATGACCTTGACACGGATACGCTGGTTGAGTTTGAGACTGAGCAGATTATAGACCACATCGAAACGCGCCGACCGCTCCGGATAATCGGCGCCACAAATATCGACAAGCTGCTGAAAAGAGCACTTATCATCCAACTTCAAAAACTTGATAAAGCCGTGCAAGGATTCACGATGCACCGTGAAGACCAATTCATTCAGGAGAATTTCCTGCTTAACAAGAGCAGCGGCCTGTTCTGCCGCAATATAGTCCATCAATGCCTGTAATTTTGCACTCATGAGCGGATTAACCTTGTCTCTTTACGCAGGATTTTCCGCTGCAATTGTAAAATGCCGTAAACCAGCGCCTCCGCCGTCGGCGGACAGCCCGGCACATAAATGTCCACGGGCACGATGCGGTCGCAGCCACGCACCACAGAATAGG
>JACQAA010000185.1 GCA_016195185.1 Pseudomonadota bacterium
CTGCACCTATCTAATCGATCAGAAAAAATTTCCTGACTGGGCGAAAGAATCATTCAGCGTTCCTGTCCTGAAAAAAACGCTGGCCTGGGCCAATGAACGCTTTGAGCTGGACAAAAAGATTGAGGATCGTGGCAGTGGCATCGCTATAAAGTTCGATAAGGTGGACATCGATAAGATCGGTGCCGAAATACACCCCGCGGAAGAAGATCTGAAAAAAGAAATCAAGAAAGAAGAAAAGGAGATACAGAAGGGAACCCCTGACGTGCAGCCGGACCAACTGCTTCACAAATTGGAAAACCCTGCTTCGCCCAGTGAATCGGGACCCACACCGCCGCCCCTGCTCCGCCTCAACCGTCCCAGCCTTAAGGACACACGATGAGCCGGAGAAAACGCAAGTGGAAACCAATGTATCTTGTCCTGTCTGTTCTGCTTGGCATTGCCGCGTCTTTTGTCTTGTTAAAGCAGATCAAACCGCCTCAACCCGCATCGACGACGATGGGCAGCCAGACCGGCTATAAGGCCGAAGATCGTCAAAGACTGGAACAACGCATTCATGAGGACACCAAGAATGATTAGCTTCTTTCATCCACCCGCACTGAAACTGTCAGGGCGTGTCGCTCTGGTAACAGGAGCATCACGCGGAATTGGTGCAGCCGTGGCCAGAGCTTTTGCCCGTGAAGGAGCGCACGTCATTCTGCTGGCACGTACTATTGGTGGACTGGAAGAAGTGGATGATGCAATACAGGCCATAGGCGGCACAGCCACCCTACTGCCTTTCGACCTGGCCAAGACAGAACAAATTGGCGCCATTGGACCGATGCTGGCGGAACGCTTCAAACGTCTTGATATTCTGGTGGCAAATGCCGGTATTCTGGGGGCCTTAAGTCCCGTCGCACTGTCTGATCCCAAAATCTGGGAGAATGTGATGAAAATCAATGTCACCGCCAACTATCATCTGATCCGCGCGCTGGACCCGCTTCTACGCGGCAGCGATGCCGGGCGCGCCATTTTTGTCACCTCCACCGCCGCACGCATGCCCGCTCCCTTCTGGAGCGCCTATGCCGCCAGCAAAGCTGCGCTGGAAAAAATAGCGGAGACCTACGCCGAAGAAGTGGCCTATAGCCCCCTCAAGGTGAATATTATTGACCCGGGAATCATACGCACCGCCATGCGCGCCGAAGCTTTTCCGGGTGAAGATCCGCTAACTCTGCCAGCGCCTGACAGCATCATTGAAAAGTTTATTGAGCTGGCGTCACCTCAATTCTCCAAAACGGGAAAAGTTGTGCGCGCCGCATGAACATAGCCAACCCCTACCTGCACAAACTGAACCCAGAAGAAATTAAAAACGTAAAACTGCGACGCTGGGTCTGCTTTGCCAGCCTCGCAGTCGCCCTGACCCTGATTGTCGCTAAATTTGCTGCCTATATTATCACAGACTCGGTCAGTGTCATGACCTCGCTGATGGATTCTGCTTTTGACGCGTTGGCATCCACCGTAACGCTCCTGGGCGTCATTCATGCCTCAACGCCCGCCGACGAAGAGCACCGTTTTGGCCACGGCAAACTCGAGGCCCTGGCAGCGATGGGTCAAGCACTGTTTATCTTTGGCTCTGCTGGATATCTGTTTTTTGAATCGATCCACCGGTTTGTTCAACCGCAGTTGGTGAAAGCGGCTCATGTCGGGATCGGCGTGATGTTGCTGTCTATCATTCTCACTGCTACTCTGATCGCCTTTCAACGCTATGTCATTCGGCGAACAAAGTCTGTTGCGATCAGCGCTGACCATCTACACTACAAGGGGGATCTGCTGATCAATCTCAGCGTCCTTGTCGCGCTGGCAATCAGCGCGTACAGCCATTGGCCGTACTTCGACCCACTGTTTGCCATGGCAATCTCCCTGGCGTTGCTATATGGTGGGCACGAAATCAGCAAAGAATCCTTCGGCATCCTGATGGATCGCGAAATGTCCGGTGAGGACCGTGTCAAAATTGAACGGCTGGTGCGTACACATCCGGATGTACACGCCATGCATGACCTGCGCACCCGCTACAGCGGGCGACAATCCTTTATCGAGTTTCATCTGGAGTTGGATGGCAATATGACGCTGTCAAGAACACATGAAATCACGGAAGAAATTGAGATGATCCTTTACCGCGAATTTCCGCAGTCAGAAGTTCTCATCCACCAAGAGCCTGCCGGCCTTGACGATCATCGCCTGGATACCACGATCAAAGCGTCCACGCCATAATCAAAGCATCATTGTGGCATCATCTGTGCGCCAAGACTATTCATCAGCGTTGTAAAATTCGGGAAGCTCGTGGAGATGGTCTCCGCACCATCAACCGTGACTGGTTCTTGTGTGGCCAGGCCCAGCACCAGGAAACTCATCGCAATACGATGGTCAAGATGTGTCCTGACCGTGCACCCGCCTTTTGGCGCTGTAACAGAAGAGCCATAAACGACCAGGCCATCTCCCCTCACATCTACCCTGATTCCAGCGGCTTCCAGCCCATTGGCGATGGCGGACAGGCGGTCGCTCTCCTTGACGCGCAACTCCTCCAGACCTGTCATGACCGTCTTGCCCTCGGCAAGGGCGGCGGCGATGGACAGGATCGGGAATTCATCAATCATGGAAGGGACGCGGTCCGAAGGCACCCTCACCCCCCGGAGCTTGCTGGATCTGACATGAATATCCGCCACCGGCTCACCGCAACTATCACGCCTGTTTTCAAAAGTGATGTCACCACCCATTTCCTGCAAAGTTTCGTAAAGGCCGGTGCGGCGGGGATTAACCAGCACGGAAGGGATCACGATGTCAGAATCCTCTGTGATCAGCGCCGCCACAGCCAGAAACGCGGCAGAACTGGGATCGGCGGGGATCACGATGTTCCGTCCGACCAGCTGTTGTCCTCCTTCAATAGTAACAACTGCTGACTCATTTTTTTGAACTTTGGAATGCACCTTCACACCCATAAAACCCATCATACGTTCGGTGTGATCCCGAGTGGGTTGTGGTTCCACCACAAAAGTCATTCCCTTAGCATGTAAGCCCGCCAATAGAATTGCCGATTTTACTTGCGCCGAGGCAACGGGCAGTTGGTAATTAATCGATCTGAGAGTGGATGACCCGATCACCCGGAGCGGCAGACGATCAGCGACACTCGTTTCAAACCGCGCGCCCATCTGGGCTAAGGGTTTGATGACGCGCCCCATCGGGCGGCGGCTTAGAGATTCATCCCCGGTAAAAACGGCACTGACAGGATAACCGGACACAAAACCCATCAACAGGCGTGCGGATGTTCCGCTATTGCCAAGGTAGAGAGACGCCTTGGGTTGACAAAGTAATTTTTCTCCCAACCCCCGGATGTGCCAAGGGCCATTTTTAATGTCCGGCGACGTGATGACCGCCCCCATCGCCGTGAGCGCCTTCGCGGTACACAACACATCTTCCCCCGCCAACAGCCCGGATATCCGGGTATCTCCCGCGGCGATGGATCCAAGCATCAATGCACGGTGCGAGATGGATTTATCCCCCGGCACCCGGGCGGCACCCTTCAAACCATCTATCGGTTTCGAGACACAGGCTTTCATATAGGCAATAGTAAACGCTGAATTTTTACATTTCGCAAGTATAGAAAACAGACTATATTGATACCCGGCTTGTCTCAGTCCCATTCATTGGCGGAAAAAAGATGTCTCCGGAAACAATCGTGCATATCCACATCATACTGCTGTTGGTGGCGATCGGCACAGTCGGAGGTTTCCTGTCGGGCCTGCTCGGTGTAGGCGGCGGTATTGTTTTTGTTCCAGCACTTTACTTCTGCCTTACCTCCTTTGCCGTCGACGCCGAACATGCCATGCGCGTTGCCGTCGGGACTTCTTTATCGCTCGTGCTGATAACAGGGGCGTCCTCTGCCTTCTGGCATCATAAAAAGGGCTCAATTGAGTTCTCTATTATTAAAAGCTGGTGGCCTTCGATTGTGGGAGGCGTTGCAGTGGGCACTTACTTCGCCTCATCTGTCGACGGCCATGCGCTCAAACAAATCTTTACCGTTGTCACCTTGTTCATTGCCTTTTACATGGCACTGTCAAAAGAGCTGCCGACAGAGCCGCAGGCACACCGCGTTTCCAAGAAGATGCAAAGGCTGGTTGCCGCGCTGATCGCCTCGCTGTCGGCGTTGATCGGCATCGGTGGTGCCATGCTGAACGTGCCGTTCATGGCTTATATCGGAGTACCCATGCGCAAAGCAGTCGGGACTGGCGGTGCCCTCGGGTTCGTTATTTCATTGCCCGCTATGGTCGGCTACATCCTATCGGGGCTACCGCACATGAAGGAGCTTCCGCCGTACTCTCTCGGCTACATTAACATGCTGGCTGTAGCCGTTATCATTCCAATATCTATGCTCCTGTCACCCGTGGGTGTCCACGTTTCGCATTCTATGCCAAGAAATATCCTACGCCGCATTTTTGCAGTTGTTCTGGGCATTGTATCACTACGCATGTTCATTGTTTCCTAGAGAGGCGAAACCCATGATCACAGCATATAAACCAATTTCTTGCTGGCTTTTTTCCTGTGCCGCAGCCGTTTTCATGATGGCGCTGATCGGCGCCATTACCCGTCTCACAGAATCCGGTCTCTCGATTACTGAATGGAAGCCGGTGATGGGCGCACTGCCGCCTCTGAATGATACCGCCTGGGCGCATGAATTCAGCCTTTACCAGGCGACGCCACAATACAAGGATATCAATCTTGGTATGAGCCTTGAGAGTTTTAAGCAAATCTATTTCTGGGAGTGGCTGCACCGCCTGTTCGGAAGACTGATTGGCGTTATCTACTTTATCCCTCTTGTCCGCTTCTGGATAAAAAAACAAATTCCCTCCGAGGCCAAAAAAACCTTGCTCGGCATCCTGGCGCTGGGGTTTTTGCAGGGTGCCATGGGCTGGTATATGGTCAAGAGCGGCTTAGTCGACCAACCTGCCGTCAGCCACTACCGCCTGGCGGCTCATCTGGGATTGGCCTTTATTATTTTTTGTTCTCTTCTTTACATGGGGCTGGCCTTTTGCACATCACGCGATCCGGCAGCAGAAAAACTGGTGCCACTGCGCAAACTGGTAGCCGGAACACTGGCTCTGGCGGGAATCACGATGATGTGGGGCGCCCTCGTCGCCGGCTTGCGTGCCGGACTGATCTACAACAACGACTTCCCCTTCATGGGCAAATACGTATGGCCCACGGAAATGTTCCGCTTCTCCCCACCATGGACCAACTTTTTTGAAAACCATGCGGCAGTGCAATTCACCCACCGTATTCTGGCCTTGCTGACCTTTATAACAATATTGTTTGTTGTGTGGAAAAGCTCAACTGTCGAATGCCCGCCTCGCCTGAGAAAGCTGTTTTCAGCCCTGCTGATCATGACGTGTGTACAAGTTGGTCTAGGCATCACAACTCTGGTGACACACGTGAATATCGTTGTCGCTAACTTGCACCAGGCGGGCGCATTAACAATACTGGCTATCTTGACCGCGCTACTGTACAACCTCCCAAAGAAAGCGTGAAGCTAATGCCTTGTGCTCAATACTATCTTTTTGCTCTGCTGGCACTGATCCCGCTGATCCAGATTTTCAAGAAAGCCGGACTGGCCCCTTACTGGATTCTATTGCTAGCCACCCCTTATGCCGGCCTCGTTTTGTGCACAGCCATACTGGCATTTAAAAAATGGCCACAAGGAACATGAACATGCATTTTCCGGTCCCATCGCTCTGGGAGCAATACCTGCTACAGGGCATCTTGATCTTTGCCACTCTTGCTACCTCCGCGGTGGTGCTGGGACGTGCAGGCCGCAATCCCTACTTCGCCCTGTTAATGATCGTGCCCTACGTACAGATCATAGCTTTGTGGGTTTTTGCCTTTTCAACCTGGCCAAGGAGAAAGTAAACCCTATTTTAACGGGGACGGCTTTTTATTGAGGATAGACAGAACATCAGACAGCTCGGGCGGATGGCCATCCAGCTCAGGCAGCTTGGCATGCATCATCTTGATCTCCCCGTAGGATTGAATGTCACTGAAATTCTGAATGAACATTTGGGTTGCTATCGCCGCCTCGCCCATAGCATTAGTGCCGCGACCTTCAAAAATGCAATCACGCGTGATGGTGGTCACCTGCGCGGACAGAAACAATAATCCCCAGCAGAGCTGGGGGTTGACGCCCGGACAGGCGCATGACCTCGCGGGTGCGGGCGCTTTCCTGCCCGGCCTTCAGACGGACGCGCTGCTGGGCGACATAGCTTACGACGCCAACGACCGCGTCAGAAAGCCGCCGGAAAAGGCGGGAAAGAAAGCCATCATCCCCTCAACGACCAAATGCATTATCAAAACGGAGCACGACAAGGCCATTTACAAAGCGCGTCACCTTGTCGAAAATTTTTTTGCAAAGCTCAAGCAGTTCAGTGGTATAGCCACCCGCGACGATAAAACCGCAAAAAACTTCCTCGCCGCTGTCTTCCTCGTTGGCGCTTACGTGCGGCTTAATTGATGACACGCCTTATTTATCGGCACCTTTATTTTTTACCCAGCAATGCTTGCACAAGTTCGACGTGTACATACGACGCAGCGGCCCGGCCCCACTGTATTCTGTCCCAAATACGTTCGTGGAAGAAGTAAAGGGTTGTGCTGGCAAAATTTGTCGCGACGACAAGGCCTGTCGCCGTATCCCATCTATGCGTTATAAGAAAAACCACGGTTAAGTCAGAGCAGAAAACCAATAGCCGAAAAGTTGCTGCTTTTACCAAAGAGCGGCGATTCTGAGAATGAGAAGCCATTTGTTATCCTTTCAAACTGCAATATACTCTGTAATACTAAATTATCTGCCTGAAGACATGTTTTATCACTTCAACCAGCAGAAAATAAGCGGTCAGTGTTCCGGCTAGAAAAATAAAAAATACGCCCGGCAATGGTACCAAACCAAACCATACACCCAGTGACGTCAGTGGGAGTGACACGCCGGATGCCGCCACAGCAAGAGCCATGCCTGTCAGGTATCTGTGCGGACGTGAATGCAGGATAAATTTATGTGTGCGGATGGAAAAAATAATCAATACCTGAGTCACCAGCGATTCCACAAACCACCCCGTATGGAATAACGACTCATTGGCGGAGAATAGCCTGAGCAGCACATAAAAAGTCAGGAAGTCAAAAAGGGAACTGACCGGCCCCAGAATCCACATAAACCGCCGGATACGCCGGATATCCCAGTGAATGATGGTAACCAGCGCATCGCTGTCCACATTGTCGAAAGGAAGCGCCGTTTGCGAAAGATCATAGAGCAGGTTGTTCAGTAGAATCTGGGTGGGCAGCATCGGCAGAAACGGTAGAAATAAAGCTGCACCAGCCATACTGAACATATTGCCGAAGTTGGAGCTGCTGCCCATCAGGATATATTTTTCGGTGTTCTCGACCGCTCGCCGTCCTTCCATGACACCGGCGTGAATGACGGAGAGATCATGCTCCAGAAGGATAACGTCTGCCGCCGCTTTGGCCACATCTGCCCCGCTATCGACGGAGATGCCAACATCCGCTTCATGCAATGCCGCTGCATCATTGATGCCATCTCCGAGGAAACCAACTGTATGCTTTCTATGTTTCAAGGCAGAAATAATCCGGCCTTTCTGATGCGGCGTGACCCGGCAGAAAACATGCGTATCTTCTATCCGGGCGGAGAGCGCCTCGTCACCGAGATGTGTAATCATATCCCCCGTCAGGACATCGCCCGTATCAAACCCGATCATCTCGCAGACATGGCGCGTAACGCGCTCATTGTCTCCGCTGATAACTTTGACGATGACTCCAGCACTAGAGAGGCTGCGGAGCGCTACCGCCGCGCTTTCCTTCGGTGGATCGATAAAAGTAATAAACCCGGAGAAGGTCAGACCTATTTCATCCGCCGGCTTGGCCGTCGCGTGCAATACATCGACCTCATGAAAAGCAACTGCCAGCACGCGCAACCCCTGTTCTCCCAGACTTTCAAAACTCTTAATGCAACTTTCCCGCGTCTGGGAGTCGAAGGGTTTAAAATCGCCATTCCCGGCTTCGTAGGAACTGGATAGTTTCAGGATATCTTCCGGTGCGCCCTTGGTGATCAGAAAACGGCGGCCTTCTTTTTCGACCAAAACAGAGACGCGCCGCCGCTCAAAATCAAAAGGCACTTCGTCAATTTTCTTCCACGCGCTTACGTCCGGTTGTTCATGCCCCAGAATGGCTTGGTCAAGAGGGGATTTGATGC
>JACQAA010000186.1 GCA_016195185.1 Pseudomonadota bacterium
CACTTGTCTTTTAAATTCCACCAGTAGAAGCCCAGCATGCCAAGATCGAAGGCCGGGCGCGGCGCGCCATTCTTGTCAACCACAGTGGCGGCGGCCAAAGCATCCACCCGCTCTGCAGGCCCGCCCAGGGTTTCCGCGAGAAAGATGCTATCGGGTTGCTGCTCGCGGGTATAGGTAATAAGCTCCTGCCAGACATCCGGGGGCAGCCGGTACGCCACATCACAGCGGAACCCGCTGAACCCGCAATCAATGTAGAAATCCAATACCCGCTTAAAATAGGCCTGATGTTCTTTATCTCCCGCAATGAAGAACCGCCGTGCCTCGGGTGAGAAATAGCTGATCTGCGCCACGTCCGACCACGGGTCTTCCGGAGGTCCGCCAACTTGCAGGGAAAAATCATCTTTTCTGCAGAATTTGAAGTAAAACTCTTTATCCACCTCTCCCTCTTTGTAGGAGAAGCCGATGAGGTGATCTTTTTCTCCGATGATGGGTCTGACGGTGTCACCGTCCTTTAACAAGATACTTTTGATCGCGGCGGTTTCTTCTTCAACCAACGGATGGTCGGCGGCAACATGGTTGAAAACCAGGTCGGCATAAACACGAATACCCTTCTTGGCGGCGGCGGCGCAAAAATGTTTCAGATGTTCCCGGTCCCGCGCCCCATTTCCGGAGGTGAACTCCTGATCTAACTTGAAATGATCGCGGATTGCATAGTAGCTGCCAGTCAGCTTTTTGCCGTGGGCCGTTTTTTCAACTTTGGTGGTTTCGCACATCGGGCTGAACCAGAGTGCGTTAAATCCCAGATCCGCAACGTGATTCAGCATCCAGGACTGATGATCCGCAGCATCCAGACCCGACCATCCGGAAACGGGCCCGGCAAGGCGTGGCGGCACATAATATATCCTTTGCCCTGGCAATTTTATTACCTCGTTTGAATAAATTTTGAAATATGCTAGCTATTATGACATAAATATCAATTCTTTTAAATCTTTGACTGCTAACTCTTTGAAATGTAGGGTTTGCTGCAAAGCAACATATACGCGGGGTGGCGCGATGAGCGGGGGAAATGAGTGGTGGCGCGGCGCAGTCATGTATCAGATATACCCGCGCAGTTTTTGCGACAGCAATGGCGACGGGATCGGTGACCTGAACGGCATCACCTCAAAACTCGACTATATCGCTTCGCTTGGTGTCGATGGCGTGTGGATCTCACCCTTCTACACCTCTCCGATGGCAGATTTTGGGTATGATGTGGCCGATTACTGCAGCATTGATCCGATTTTCGGGACGTTGGAGGACTTCGATGCGCTGCTGAACGGGTTGCACAAACGCGGGCTCAAGCTGATTATCGATCTGGTGCTCAATCATACCTCAGAGCAACATCCGTGGTTCACCGAGAGCCGTAAAGACAAAACCAACTCCAAGGCCGACTGGTATGTCTGGACCGATCCCAGGCGCGATGGCACGCCCCCCAATAACTGGCTTTCCGTCTTTGGCGGTCCCGCCTGGCAGTACGATTCACGGCGCGGACAATATTATTTCCATCAGTTCCTGCAGCAGCAACCCGACCTGAACATCCGCAATCATGAAGTACAGGATGAACTGCTGCGCATCGCGGAATGGTGGCTGAAACGCGGCGTCGATGGTTTCCGCCTCGATGCCCTGAACCATTGCATTCATGACGAGCGTCTGCGCGACAATCCGCCCCGTGAGGACATCGACCGCACCAAGACCGACCGGCAAATGCATCCTTATTACTGGCAGCGGCATCTCTACGATAAAACCCAGCCCGAAATGATCCCCTTCATCAAGCGCCTCCGCCAGCTGACCGATCGGTATCCAGAACGCATGATGGTCGGTGAAATCGGCGATGATCAGCAGAACAAAACCAGCGTCGCCTATACCAACGGGCCGGAGATGCTGCATACCTCCTATAGCTTTGCTCTGCTCGGGCCTGATATTTATGCGGCAAAAAAATTGCGCGCCATTATTGAGGACTATTTCAAGGAGCCGGGCGACAGCTGGCCCTCCTGGGCTTTCTCCAATCATGATGTGAGACGGGTGGCAACGCGGTGGGGCGTCAACGGACAACCCGACACTCGGCAGGTCAAAATGCTGATCGCTCTGCTGACCTCGCTGCGCGGTACGGCATTTTTATATGAGGGGGAAGAGCTGGGCCTGGGTGAGGCCGACATTCCCTTCGAAAAACTGCAAGATCCGTTCGGCATTTTTCTCTGGCCGGAGGACAAAGGCCGCGACGGCTGCCGTACCCCGATGCCCTGGAACGGAACACAGAAAAACGCCGGATTCTCAACGGCGCCGGAAACCTGGCTGCCGATCCCCCCAGAACACCTGACCAAATCTGTGGCCGACGGGGAAAAAGAAGCGAAGTCTCCACTGCATTTCACCAGAAATTTCCTGAAATGGCGCAAAACATACCCTGTCCTGAAAACCGGCAAGCTCAGTTTTCTCGATGCTCCCGAACCGGCGCTGGCTTTCAAGCGGATACAGGGGAATGACACGCTGTTTTGTATCTTCAATCTGGGAGTGCAACCCGTCACGTTGCCGCTGCCCGCCGGATGTGCGCCGCTCGAGGGCCACGGACTGCCTTTTTCTCTCAAGAACACAATGCTCACTCTGCCCGGATTTGGCGGATTCTTTGGAAAGAATTAAGGCCGGTTCTGCGACGGCTTCGAGACAACCGCTCTTGCCTGATGTGGGGCCATCATCACATGCGGCGGCACCTGAAGATCATTGGCATCATATACCAGAGGCTTGCCGTCCAGATCTTCAACCCGGCCGCCGGTGGCTTCAACCAGAGCCTGCCCGGGAGCGACATCCCACCATTTGGTACGGCCATTGCGGCGGAGCGGAAAGACAACCGCCATATCTGCGCTGCTGTCCGCGATCTGACTGGCCAGTATGGCGCCACCCATCTCATCAATGCTCGCCGCTTTATTGAACTGGTGGGTCAGATACCCCCGTATCCCTTTTATATCGGCATTATTCTTCACCAGAACATGCAGATCCCCCGAGGGCGCGGCCCCGGCTGTAATCGGCATTCTGGTTCCGGCCGCATCGACCTTGGTCGCCGTGCCGGGCCCCATGCCGGAATAGGTAACACCCGTCACCGGATGATACAGGATGCCCATGACCGGCGTGTGGTCGACAATCAGCGCAATAGCGACAACGAAACCGCCTGTTTTGTCAACGAACTCCTGCGTGCCGTCGAGCGGATCCACCGTCCAGAAAGTACCGGCTGTAACATCCGGCACGTCACCGGCCGCGGACCGTTCTTCGGACACAATCGGAATATCCGGCGTGAGTTTTTGCAATCTGGAGAGGATGATCTTTTCGGATGCATGATCAGCATCTGTAACAAGGCTGCCATCGTCTTTGGTATAGATGGCCGTCCCGGCGTAATGCTTCATGATCTCAGCGCCGGCTTCCTGGGCGATGCCTTCCACGGCATGAAGAATCTTTTTTAATTCCGGTGCATCCATGACCACCATTGTATTTACATATGATTAAAAAAGTGTAAACACATCAAAATATTAGCTTTTGTGCGAAAAGACAGCTCCTTATTTGGGGCCTTTCTTTTTCACAGGTGGGGCAGCTTTGGTATTCGGCATGCTCTCCAGAGCCGATTTTATCTCGTCAAATATTTCTTTGCTCTGCACATCCTCTTGGAAATTTTTATCCCACACAAAACCACGTTTTACCAGCAATTGCGCCATTTTGGCGGGGGTATCTATATCTGCCGGGAAATTCCAGATCGTTTCACAGCACTCATCAATACCCTCAGCTTCCGGCAGCATTGCACGAATATAATCGGGACATTTAAACGTGACATCTTGCCCGGTCGGATAAATGTCGGCAAAAAGGCCGAAGCCACTTTCATCTTGGCAGACAATAAAACTGAAGCGGCCAGCCAACCCTTCTGTAATAGCCTTTTCTATAGGAGTCTTCGCTGCATCATCCCCATTGAGCAATGCAGCCATGACGATGTCAACGGCGGTGCGCGGCGCAACCTGACCAAAATTTTTCTTCATGCTTATCTCCTCTTCTGGTCACCACCATGGATAATAACTATGACAATTAAATAGGGGGTTCGCCCCCTCGAGTCAACTCTTTTTTGGAAATTACTCGTCTTTTTCCGACTTCAGGCCCTGCAAAACCTGAAACGGGCGGTTTTTGGGCGCAGTGCCAGTTTCGGCCAGTTGCGCCGCCAGGCTGACACCCGGAGCACGGGGGTAGGGATCCAGTTCTAACGACAGGTACTGGGCGACCAGCTCTCCCATATCAATTATTCCGTTGTACATGACCTCATGCGGGTCCTCTTCCAGCTCGAGATCAAACTCCATGTCCGCATCAAATACCTCTTCTCCGTCTTCCGTAAAAGAGGTGTCAAACGGTATCTGTATCCGCGCCGGAACATCCTGCAGGGAAACGACGCAGGACTGCACAACATCCGCCTCCATATCGCCCCGAACCCGGATCAGCTTTCCCTCTGATATGCGCAGGATTGTCAAATTCCCCTTCAGGCCGCTTAATGACCTCAGGTCAAACCGGCGGGCCAGCGCCGCACATTCCTCGGCTGTTGCTTCCACTTTCTCGCGCCGCTCTCGATCAGGCGTGATCGTGCCGACCTCAAGCAGGCGGGAAAATTCGGGTGCTGCAACCATCGGCTCCACTCCTTTGCCGTTCATTCTAGAGTGATATACATTGTTTTAAAAAGAAAAAAAGCATATATTTCGAACATGCAAAAATTTTGCCGCAGGGCTGTTTTTCTTTCCGGAGTCTGTCTGCTGCTGATGAGCCCCGTTGCCTGCTCACCCATCGTCGCGACCCGCGGCAATCTCCTCAGCCAGACCAAGTTTGAGCAGGTGCAGCCCAATGTCTCGCATCGCGCGGATGTCGTCCAATACTGGGGCCCCCCCACGGCCACCTCTCCCTTTAATCCGAATATCTGGTACTACATCGGCGAAACCACGTCCCAAAAAGGGGTCTTCGCCCCCAAGGTTGACAAACGCCGCATCATCCGCGTCAAGTTTGATCCCAATAACAACGACACCGTGGTTGAAGTGGCCGATCTGGATTCTGCCCTGGCAAAGGACGTCAAGCCGGTCAGCCGCACCACACCCGCCGCCGGCAAAGACTTTACCGCTCTCCAGCAGTTCATCGGCAATCTGGGCAAGTACAACGCGGCGGCGGACAAAGACAAGAAATAGCCCCTAATCCACGTAAGGGTTTTTGCTCGACCGGATGATAAAACGGATCGGCGTGGCGGGAATGTCAAAGTCACGCCGCAAACTGTTGATCAGGTATCTTTTGTGCGTGTCCGGGTAAGCGTCAGCGCGCCCCACCCAGAGCGCAAAGGTCGGCGGCCGCGCCTTGATTTGCGTCATGTACCGCAGGCGGTTCTGGCGCCCCTGCACCAGCGGCGCCGGATGCTGCTCCTCCACGGCGCGCAGCCAGCGGTTGAGCTTGCCGGTGGGCACGCGCTTGTTCCACAGGTCATAGGTCGTCAGAACCGATTCCAGCAGCTGGTCAAGCCGGACGCCATTCAGCGCGGAAATTGTCACGGCACGAATATCTTTCACCTGCGCCAGGTTGGTTTCCAGCTGATGCTGGATCTCCTCCATGATTTTATGACGTTCTTTGACGGCGTCCCACTTGTTAACCGCAATCACCATCGCGCGGCCTTCATCGACGATATGCTGGGCGATGACCAGATCCTGCTTTTCAAACAGCTGTTCTGCGTCTATCACCATGATGACAACCTGCGCGAGGCGGATGGCCCGGAGCGTGTCATCGACCGACATTTTTTCGATCGCGTTGACAATCCGCGCCTTACGGCGAAGGCCGGCGGTGTCGACGAGGCGCAGCTTACGCCCGGCGAATTCCCAATCGACATGGACGGCGTCGCGGGTAATGCCGGCTTCCGGCCCCGTCATGGACCGCTCCTCGCCCACCAGCGCGTTCAGCAACGTCGATTTGCCCACGTTCGGGCGCCCGACAATCGCCACCTTGACCGGCTTGTTTTTATCCTCCGCATTTTCTTCCTGGTCGCCAAACCCCGTCTCGGCGCCCTCCCGATACACTTCAAAATATTTTTCAAGATTTTCCTGTTCATCCTCGATTCTCAACGCTTCATCTTCCGCCTCGACCCTGTCGATGTGCGGCTGCAGCAGCGCATACAGCTCATCCATCCCCTGCCCGTGCTCGGCGGAAACGGCGACCGGCTCGCCCAGCCCCAGCTCATAGGCTTCATACACGCCGGCAATGCCCACTTTGCTTTCGCACTTGTTGGCGATCAGGGCGGAGGGGAGATTTTGTTTGCGCAACCAGTCGGCAAAATGACGGTCCATCGGCGTGATGCCGGCGCGCGCGTCAATCACCAGCAAAGCCATATCGGCGCGTTTCAGCGCCTGCTCGGTTTGCCGCCGCATCCGCCCCTGAATAGAGGCATCAAAACTTTCTTCCAGCCCCGCCGTGTCAATGACTTTAAAGTGCAGGCCCATCAAATGGCCCTCGGCCTCACGCCAGTCCCGCGTCAGCCCGGGCGTGTCGTGCACCAGCGCCAGCTTTTTGCCAACCAGTCGATTAAAGAGGGTGGACTTCCCGACATTCGGGCGCCCGATAATGGCGACGGTGAACGGCATGTCAGCACTTTCTAACGGTAAGCCACCAGATCGCCGCCCTCGGTGAGAAGGAGCAGCGTACTGTCAGCAACAACGGGCGGGATCATGACGTTCCCCGGCAGGTCCGTTTGCTTGATGATTCTTCCGTCCTGCGGGTTGATTTCAACCATCTGGCCGCGATTGCTGGCCAGAATAAGCCGGCCACCGGCCAGCACCGGTCCTGTCCAGACCACCGGTTTATCCTTGCTGTCGCCTTCAAATCGCTGCAACGGCGTGATCCAGCGAATTTCTCCGCCCTGCCGGGTGAGCGCGATCACCTGCTGGTCGGCGCTCAGGACAAATACCGTCGCACCGGCCGCCCAGGGCATTTCGGCGCTGCCAATTTCGCGCTGCCAGACGCGTTGCCCTGATACTTCGTCGATGGCCACCAGGCGCCCGCTGTAACTCACCGCATAAATGAGCCCCTGATCGATCACGGGCTGACCGCGAATATCGGCAATGGAGGAAAACGCGCCCGAACGCCGGACTGAGGAAAGATTGTCTTGCCAGACCACCTGGCCGTTTTCATTGCGCAGGCCAAAAATCTCTCCGGATGACAGGGGCAGCACAACCAAAGTTGCATCGACCGCCGGTGATATAGAACCGAGCAAATTGGTGGTCTCGGTGATACCGGAATAATTCCACAACGGCGTCCCGTCAGAACCGGAAAACACCATCAGACGGTTATCCAGCGTGATCAGGTACACTTTGTCGCCCACGGCCGTCGGTGCGGATCGCGCCGGGGACGGCACGCTCGCGCGCCAAACCATGCCGCCCGAGGCGGGATTGATGCAGATCAGCTGTTTGTAGCCGTTGGTCACATACAGCTTCCCGGAAGAATAGGCCAGCCCGCCGCCGATATACCCCTTATGCTCTTCTCCCAGCGGGACGGAGGAAATGCGCCATTTTTTCTTGCCGTTGGCAAGATCAAAGGCGGTCACCTGGGCTTCGGTATCCAGCGTAAAAACCATCCCGTCGGCCACGACGGGCTCGACAATCAGAGGGTCACGGCGATCACCGCCCGTGCCGATGGAAGCGCTCCAGACTCTTTTCAGAGCGCTGTCGAGCGTCAGATGCCCCATGGCATGATTGGGATACCCGCCCGTCTGCGGCCAGAATTTATTCAACCAGGGCTCGGGCAGCGTCAGCGGCGCCTTTTGCAGCTCCGGATTCGGCACCAGCGCCTGTTGCAACTGCAGGACGGAAATGCGCTCCCCCTTCAGCGGCGGCTTTTTATCATCTGTGAAAAGACCATCCAGCGCCGAACAGGCCGTCAACAGCAGCGTCGTCACCAGAAAAAGCGCCAGAACTTTTAGACCATTTTTCATTATGGGGCGCCGGCCACGTATAACTCGCGCAGGGAGAAAGCGCGCGCGCGCGCATCCGCCGGCGCCTGAGGGTCTGACGTAATGTTCGTCAGGGCTTCAATGGCCTGCAGCGTATGGCCCTGCTTTTCTTCCAGAAGCGCGGTCAGCTCGCG
This sequence comes from Pseudomonadota bacterium, assembly GCA_016195185.1. Taxonomy (GTDB): domain Bacteria; phylum Pseudomonadota; class Alphaproteobacteria; order Micavibrionales; family UBA2020; genus PALSA-926. Next base: position 8,164 of record JACQAA010000186.1, read on the forward strand.
CGCCGAATAGCGCCAGGGGCTGCTGTCGCGCGACAGTTTTGACAGTTCCTGCACCAGTCTTTCCGGATTGTCACTGTCAAGGCGCTGGCTGATGCTGAGAACGGCGGCTAATTCGCGGTAGGTCCTGTCGAGCCCGAAAGTAGCCGCCACTCCATTATAGAGTTCGATGGCCTGGGTCTTTTCGCCGCGGTCAAGATGCGCGGAGGCCGCCAGCAGCCTGGCTATTGCCGCATGGTTCTTATCGCTAGCATCAGAAAATCTTTCCAGCTGGGTGACATTCGCCGCCTCCACCAGCCGAATCAGCTCCGTTGTCGTGGCCACATTGCGCTGCTGCTCCCACTGCCGCCACAAAGAGATCCCGGCTGTCAGCGCAATCGCCGCGATCACTCCGCCAATAAGCCAGGAACCGTTCTCACGCCAAAACTGGTGGAGTTTCTCCTGGCGCAAATCGTCGCTGATTTCATCAAACACGTCCGCCATGATTCAGCCCTTATTATTTACCTGTTATTTCAAGCCCCTAAATGACCAAATGCGACCCTATGGTGTCAAGCAAAACCCCCATTATTTTTCATAATATTTAAATAGCTCACAGTTTATAGTAGCCTCAAGGGCCTTTTAGAGCATCCGCCGTTTAAATAGAATATCTCCTGATCTCCACGCCGCACTTGTTGCGGCGTCCATGGATGCCGGGACAAGCCCGGCATGGTGAAGAGGATGATTCTCCACCTAACCGAAAAATGCTCTAAAATCCCGCTTTCATAGCCATCATACCCGTCCCTCTTAAACAGTTATGAGAACCATATACGATTTGTTAACTACCTCCATGGCATGATGAGAGGGTAGCCAGAAGAGTAGCTTTTGGCTCTTAACCTTAGAAAAAGGAACATTCATCATGACAGGCGTAACATTAACTGCAGCAATGCGTGCTAACCTTGCCTCCCTGCAAGGCACGGCAATGCTGATGGGTAATACCCAGCTTCGTCTATCGACGGGCTTGAAAGTGAACTCAGCTCTTGATAACCCAACATCATTCTTCGCCGCTCAGGGCCTGAACAACCGTGCCAGCGACTTGTCCGCTCTTCTGGACGGAATGGCACAGTCGATCCAGGGTCTGAAAGCAACCTCTCAGGGTATTGACGGTCTGACGGCTCTCGTCAACCAGGCCAAAGCCATTACCCAGACAGCTCAGGCTCAGCCTGCAACCGGTGGTTCTACCACTGGCACAGTCAGCCTGACGCCATTGACTATGTCGAACCTGACGACTGCTCTTGTCTCGGCTGGTGATCAGATCGGCATCTCGGTGAACGGTGCGGCTGCTGTCAACATCACGATTGCTGCCAACGACACCATCACGACTTTCATCAACAACATTAACGGTGCGGTAGGCCTGCAAAATGCCGACTCGTCACAGCAGGTGAAGGCGGAACTGGTGGCAGATCCGGCGACTGCTGGTAACTACTTCCTGAAGCTGAGCACCACCGGCGGTCAAACTCTGACACTCACCAACGTGACAGGTACACCAAGAACGGCGTTCGGTTTGGCGAGCGGTGTCTTAGGTTCGTCAGCTGACATCTCGACTCAGATCACCCAGTATGCAACGCTGATGACGCAGATCAACCAGTTCATCACGGATACGGGCTATAAAGGCACCAACTACCTGAACGGCGACTCGAAAACCATTCAGCTGAACGAAGGCAATACTTCTTCGTTGACCATCACCGGCACAAGACGCGATGTTGCCGGCCTGGGCATGTCTGCGGCCATGACTCTGGCGACACTGAGCACGGTGGCGAGCAACATCGGCGCTGCTCAGACCACCCTGCGTAACGACGCCAGCAACTACGGTAACAACCTGGCCGTTCTTCAGGCCCGTTCCGACTTCACGACCAACCTGGTCGGCTCGTTGAAAGACGGCGCTAACCAGCTGATCGTCGCTGACAAGAACGAAGAAGGCGCCAATATGCTGGCTCTGCAAACAGCCCAGCAGCTTGGTATTCAGGCCTTGTCTTTGGCTTCTCAGGCCAACCAATCGGTTCTCCGTCTGTTCGCTTAAGACTGAGAAACAGAACTCTAAAAAGTATCGGCGGGGTAAAATCCCGCCGGTACTTTTTTTGCGCCAGCCCGGTTATGAATCCGGTTGAGAATATCTGGCGGTGATTATCCGTTTTTTAACCACTTCCATGCCATACTGAAGGCATATACAATGGTGGAAGAACTTCACCTTCATATAGACCGGAGAGAATCTCATGGCACTGATCATCGATCTGAAACCTTCGGAAGTTATCATCATCGGCACCGCGCTGGTCACCAATGACGCCGCGCGGACAACCCGCCTGCATATCGAGGGCAATGCCGCCATCCTGCGGGAAAAGGACATCCTGCGCGAGGCGGATGCCAATACCCCCTGTAAAAAAATCTACCTCGCCATCCAGTTGATGTATCTTTCCGCGAACCCGGCATCCCTGCATCAAACTTATTTCGACATGATTCGCAGCATCCAGAAAGCGGCGCCCTCGACAGCCCTGTTCTTTGCCAAGATCAACGACCATCTTCTCAATGATGACTATTACAAAGCCCTCAAAGAAGCCCGTCACCTGATGGAACATGAACAGGAGTTATTGGCCAATGCATCATAACAGCCCTTACAGCAGAGCCGCCGGCGCTTACGGTTCGACCGCCGCCGCCACCGACCAGCGCCTTCTGGAAGGACAGGTGCTGCTGATTTCCGCCCAAAAACTGGAAAACCTGTCGCTGCGCCTGCGGGCTGGAGAGAATGTGTCCCTGGAAGAGATTGACGACACGCTCGCGCATAACCGCAAGCTCTGGCAATTGTTTCTGGATACCACGATGGACCCCACCCACCTGCTGCCACAGGACATCCGCAACAACGTCGCCTCTCTGGCGGTATATGTTTTCAAGAGAACCCAGGAAGTGCTGATCGACACGGTCCCGGACAAATTCAGGGTGCTGATCGACATCAACCGCAACATCGCCGCGGGACTGATGAAAAAGCAGGCGCAGGCCGCCGGGCCACAGGCGGCAGCGCCGATGGTTGAGAAAACAGCCACCGACAGCATGGCATAAAAAAACCCACCGAACATGCCGGAAAAAAGCACAATACAATTGTCGCCGGACTGGCTCACCGTGCTGGAGGGCGAGTTCAGACAGCCCTACATGGCCACCCTCAAAGAATTTCTGCTGCAGGAAAAAAAATCTGGAAGAACGGTCTACCCGCGGGGGTCGGAAATTTTCAACGCCCTCAACACCACGCCGTTTGATCAGGTCAGGGTCGTCATTTTGGGGCAGGACCCGTATCATGGACCGGGTCAGGCGCATGGCCTGTCTTTTTCAGTACGCAAAGGCGTGGAGAAACCGCCCAGTCTGATCAATATTTATAAAGAAATCGAGCAGGAATTTGGCATTAAAATGCCGCCGCACGGCGATCTGACGGGCTGGGCACAACAAGGGGTGCTGCTGCTCAACGCGACCCTGACCGTACGCCAGTCGGCCGCGGGGTCGCATCAGGGCAAAGGCTGGGAACAGTTCACCGATGCCGTCATTCGCGCCATTAACGACAAACACCGGCATGTGGTGTTCATGCTGTGGGGGTCCTATGCCCAGAAAAAAGGCGCCTTTATCGACCGCACCAAACATCTGGTTCTGACGGCGCCGCATCCGTCGCCGCTGTCAGCGCATCGCGGTTTTCTGGGCTGCGGCCATTTTAAAAAGGCCAATGACTATCTTCTTCAGCACCAACGCGGCGCAATTGACTGGTCTCTGGCCGAAGCGACGCCCCTGCAGAAGACTTCTTGACTAAAGGAAATTACTGAACAACCACGGAACAACCCGTCGCATCGCAATACTGCTCGACGCTGTCATCCTCGGTTTTGAGAGCCTGCCGGAGGCGGCCACCGATATAACTGGCCAGAGCTTCATCGCTGAAAGAGGCGGTGCCAGCCACCGGCGCGCGGACGTCATTGACCGCGACATGGACCTGATCGGCGCGTGCGCCGGAGCCGCCACCAATCAGAAAAACACATAGCATCAGATAAATATATTTTGTCCGCATAATAACCCGGCACCCCTTCGTACGTTACGTATACACACTCCCCGTTTCTAGCGCAAGGGCTTTAATCCCGTGACTTCGCGTGCGCGAGAGAGAGTCTGGCGGGCGATCTGACGGGCTTTTTCCGCGCCAGCCGCCAGCAGTTCGTCCAGTAACGCCGGTTTTGCCATGTATTCAGTGTAAATCTGTGTAGGCTTTTCAAATTCACGCTCCAGTACGATGAATAAATTTTTCTTCGCGTCGCCATAACCAATCTTGCCTTCTTCAAAGAGGCGCCGCGCGCTCTGAAGTTCTTCGGCAGCAATAAAATGGGTATAGATCTGGAAGATGATACTTTCATCAGGATTTTTTGGCTCTTCCGGGCGCTTTGAATCGGTGACGATTTTCATCACCAGTTTTTGCCGCGCATTGCTGTCCATGAAAACAGGGATATGGTTGTTGTAGCTTTTGCTCATCTTGCGCCCGTCAATGCCGGGCAATAATGCGCCTTCTTTTTCCAGCTGGTATCCGGGCAACTTGAAAACGGGCTTGAACGTATTGTTAAAATAGCCCGCCATATCGCGGGCGAATTCAATATGCTGCACCTGATCTTTGCCGACCGGAACAATATCCGTCTGCGCCATCAGAATATCCGCCGCCATCAGGAGGGGGTAAGTATAAAGCCCCATATTGATGTCGGCGTCCGGATCGCGGCCGGCCTCGCGGTTTTTATCGACGGCAGCCTTATAAGAATGTGCCCGGTCCATCAGCCCCTTGGGGGTGACGGCAGCCAGCAAGGTTGCCAGCTCAAAAATCTCCGGCACGTCGGACTGGCGATAGAAAACCGTTTTCTGCGGATCAAGCCCCAGCGCCAGCCAGCAGGCCGCCACCTGATAGCTGTCCTCCCGCAGCGCTTTCGGGTCATGCACCGCGTTCAGGGCATGATAATCGGCGATGAACAGGTAAGATTTTTGCTGCGCGGCAGCCAGCCTCAGGGCCGGCCGGATTGCGCCAATATAGTTCCCGATATGCGGGGCGCCGGTGGGCTTTACCCCGGTGAGGATCGTCTTTCCGCTCATGTTCTGGCCATTCCCATCTCAGATTTAGTTATATACAATATAGACGGAATGTAAACCTGGGGAATGACATCATGGCGCTGGAACTGAAAGACCTGGACGGCCAATACCGCGTGACCACCGTCTCCGACTACCACGGCCCGATACCGATGAAAAGCGACGGCATCACCGAAATTAAAAACGGGCGAACCCAGCGCGTTGATCAGGCCGGCTGCCAGTGGAGCACTTGCCTCACCGTCCTGAACGACAGCGAGGTGCGTTTTGAATCAACGGCTGATCCCGGAAATGCCGCCGCAGATTTTTTGCTGACGGACGAGGGGGGCAGGCTCACGCACGAGCCGGTCACCTATACGACCACCCTGAAAGTCGCGCGCAAAGAGGGTAAAATCCGCCTGTCCGGCAACATTCAGCACGGCAAGATCCTCACCGTCATCACCATGACAAAAATTGATACGCCCTGACCAATATGTAAACATTGTATGGTGATCGCCTTCTGCATTGGTTCTCGGTATACTGACCCCGGTTTTTAGAAATACCTCAAGGAGGGGCAACATCATGGACGGCACGAAAAACTGGCTGGAAAAATTGCAAAAAAAAGCTGAGGAAAAACTCGAGAGAGACGCCGATCCGCGCGTGCAAAAAGAAATAAAAAAAGAGAAGTCCCGCAAAATGTCCCAGCGCACATTCAAGCTGCTCGGCTGGGCTAAAAAAGGATCCGAGGAGTACAACAAGGCCGCGAAAAAGGCGGATGAGGCCGCTGCAGATCTCACAGAGAAAACTGTGGAGGTGGTCGAAAAGATAAAGCCGCTCGCTGAAACAGTGGATAAGGCCGCAGAGTCTCTTGGCCAAAAAACCAAATGTTTTTTCAAGCGCGTGGCGAAAAAAGTTGGAGACATTAAAGAAGATCAAGCCCGGAAACCCGGCACGGGCTCCGGCATTCTCGATATCCTGGCGCCGGCGGTGCCTGATAAGGATGCGATCAAATCCAAGGCACCCAAAAAAGACGCACCCCCCGCGCAGCCCTAAACACTCCTCCCCGTCGCAATAAGGATGCCGGATGGCTATTAAATCTCTGCCCAGAAGCGTGATCATGCTTGGTTTCGTCAGCATGTTCATGGATATTTCCTCGGAGATGATTCACAGTCTCTTGCCGGTTTTTATGGTTTCCGTTTTGGGCGTCAGCGCCCTCTCGGTCGGCATTATCGAAGGCATCGCGGAGGCCACCGCCTCGATCACGAAAATATTTTCCGGCGTCGTGAGTGACTGGATCGGCCGCCGCAAACCGCTGGTCCTGTTTGGCTATACCATGGCGGCCCTGACCAAGCCATTATTTCCGCTGGCACAGGGTGTTACCGCCATATTGACGGCACGTTTTATTGACCGCGTCGGCAAGGGCATCCGCGGCGCCCCCCGTGACGCGCTGATTACCGATCTGGTCCCTAAAAATCTGCATGGCGCCGCCTTCGGTTTGCGGCAATCCATGGATACGGTCGGCGCCTTCATAGGGCCAACTGTTGCCATGGCGCTGATGTTTTTTACCTTTAATAACTACCGGCTGGTATTCTGGCTTGCCGTCATTCCGGCCTTTATCGCCGTAGCCTGCATTGTGTTCGGTGTGGAAGAGCCCGAACATACATCCACTGGAAAAACCAGGCCTTTCCCGATTCGAAAAAGCGAGTTGATCAAACTGCCGCTATCATTCTGGATCGTCGTAGCCTTTGCCGCCGCTTTCACGCTGGCGCGTTTTAGCGAGGCCTTTCTGCTGTTGCGGGCGGATAACCTGGGTCTTGCGGCCTGGCTTACGCCCGCCATCCTGATCACCATGAACATTGTTTATGCCGGCAGCGCCTACCCTATTGGCAATCTCTCCGACCGCATCGGCAAGTTCGGGCTGCTGACCATCGGCATTATTCTGCTGATTGTCGCCGACCTGACGCTGGCCTTGGGGCACAACCTGTACTGGACTTTTATCGGCACCGCCCTATGGGGCCTGCATATGGGGATGACGCAGGGGCTTTTGTCCGCCCTTGTCGCCGACGTCGCGCCGTCCGAACTGCGGGGTACCGCCTTCGGCATGTTTCACCTACTCACCGGCATCACCCTGCTGATCGCCAGCGCTCTGGCCGGATGGCTCTGGACCGCTTACGGACCCGCCGAAACATTTTATTTCGGCGCTGCCTTTGCTGGTGTGGCGCTGATCGGGTTCCTGCAGATACGCGACAAGTATTTGAAATAACTCATTAAATATGCCGTCTCCATTTATATTTCACAAGAATCTATTCTTGACATATTGTCAACAGCTCAGTATTCTGAAAAAAATTATCGACGATTCGCGGGCGGGCCGCATAGAGACAAAATGGCAATTTTTGTATCAGGTAAATCCATCGTTCTGAAAGCTATTAAGGAAGGCGATGTGAGCCTTCTCAGAGCCATTCTGAAAGAACAGCCGGAATGGCTGGAGAAGAAATTTCATGTCGGTTTTATCGGCATGTTCGATGGTTTTATTCTGGACATGGCAGCCTATTATAATCAGCCAAAAGTGATCGAGTTTCTGGTAACCGAAAAAAAGGTCGATATTAATCGTCAAAACGGGGTCAGTTGCCAATGGTCAGCGTTGCATCTGGCCTGCCGTAATGATTCATACGAGGCGGCAGAAATGCTGGTCAAGCTGGGCGCCAATGTGGGGGCAAAGGCCAGTCACGACACGACTCCTCTTGCTCTGTGCTCTTCCGGCCCCTGCAAAGAACGCTTGCGCGAATTATTCCGTCAGGCCCGTCAGGAAAAAGAAACGGCGCCCGAAAGGACTGATATCTGGCGGCGCATTTCTCCCGATGAAATCGTGCACGACCGCGACCTGCCGGAGAGCGGGTATCATATCACCGATATTTTCAATTTCGAGGCGCGCTACTGGACATCCATTACAAGAGACCTGAAAAGCGGCGTTCCGGCCCAGACTCAGCAATTTTTTGACGAGATGCCCGACACCCGCCTCCTGCATCTGGCCCATGAAAAATATAAAGAACTGGGCGGCACGATCGGCGCTGACGTGATTGATAGCCAGCCCCTGCGCGGAAGAAATAAAACGCTCTGACTTGAAACCTATTCAGGAACATCATCACCATGCTGAACCCCAATAAATCCCGTTTTCTGAAAGCGATCAAAAAAGGCGACGTGACTTTTTTGAGAGAGTTTCTGGAGCAGCACCCGAAGTATCTCAAGAAGAAATTACATGCAAAACTATACTTGTTCGATGGTTTTGCCTTGAACATGGCAGCCTATTATAATCAGCCGAAAGTAATCGAGTTTCTGGTGACTGAGAAACATGTCGATATTAACAACCGGCGGCGGGTCCATCAGGAATGGACGGCGCTGCATCTGGCCTGCCACAACGATGCCTATGAAGCGGCGGAGGCCCTGGTGACGCTAGGCGCTGATATGGACTTGCCAAACTTCTTCGGCAAAACACCGCTGGGTATGTGCAGTTCAGACCCCATGCAAGAACGGCTGAAAGAATTATTCGCCCGAACCAGGCTAGCCCGGGATAAGGCAGAACAGACCTGCACCAAGAGCGCTGATCAACAGGACATCTGGCGGCGCATCTCCCCGGGCGAAATCATGCATGAGCGCGTGCTGCCAGAAAACGGCTATCGCATCACGGATATTTTCAATTTCGAAGCCCGCTACTGGACCTCCATCGTCAGAGACCCGACCAGCGGCACCCCGACACAGAATCGGGTATTTTTTGACAACATGCCCGATACGCGGATCTTGCACCAGGCTCATGCAAAATACGTTGAGCTGGGCGGCACAATCCCGGCAGAGGCGATCGACCGCCGCCCACGCAAAGCCCTCTGATAAAGAAAATTGTGTGTAACACACTGAAATAATTAGTTGTTTTTAATGATTATTATTTTCTTGCTATTTTACAAAATCAATGTAAATTGGGCCCTGAGTTTAGATAGCTCTATGCCTTAAGCATTTTGACCGCGCAATAAACACAATAATAAAAGCACGGTCAGTCATACCAAACAGGTATGAATGAAAGCAGTGCACCTCTCTTGCATGTAAAACCGTGCGCGCCAGACTTTCCCAGCATTTGTCAAAGAGTTTTGTAACCCAGGCACGAAAACGCCCAGTGGGTCGCTACGCTCTTTTAATCTCTGCCTCATGGTGAGGCGGGGATATAGACACACACTGACGTAAGGATACAACATACCATGACTACTTTTGAAGATCTGGGGATTCCAGCCCCCATTCTCGCCGCCATTAAAAAGGTCGGCTTTACCACGCCCACGCCCATTCAGGCGCAGGCTATTCCGCTTGCCCTGCAAGGCCGCGACGTTCTGGGGTCAGCTCAGACCGGCACCGGAAAAACCGCCGCCTTCGGCATTCCGATGATCGCCCGGCTGATCGCCGAACCGCGCAGCACCGGCATTATCATGACCCCCACCCGCGAACTGGCGGCTCAGGTATTGTCCACGCTGCATCCCCTTCTGGCCGGGCAGCACGGCATCCGCACCGCTCTCCTGATCGGCGGCGAACCGATGCCACGGCAATATCAGCAACTCCGGCAGAATCCGCGCATTATCGTCGGCACCCCCGGCCGCATCAATGACCATCTGGAGCGCCGTAGTCTCAACCTCGCCAACGCTCACTTCCTGGTGCTGGATGAAACAGACCGCATGCTCGACATGGGCTTTGGCATCCAGATCGACCGCATCCTGCAATACATGCCTAAACAGCGCCAGACACTATTATTCTCAGCCACTATCCCGCCCGAGATCGAGAAGCTGGCGCAGAAATACCAGAACAAGCCGGAACGCATTTCCATCGGCGCCATGAACGTGCCGATTGCGAATGTCACGCAGGAGCTGCTACGTGTCAGCGAAGGCGACAAATATCCGCAGTTGCTGGCGCAGCTCCAGGCGCGTGGCGGGTCGATCATCGTTTTTGTCAAAACTAAACATGGCGCAAAACGCTTGGCGGAAAAACTCTCCCGCGAAAATCTGAAAGCCGATACCATTCACGGCAATCTCAACCAGAATAAGCGCGACCGCGTTATTCAAGGTTTCCGTGCTAAACGCTTCCGTATTCTGGTCGCAACCGATGTCGCCGCCCGCGGTCTTGATATCCCGCACATCGAACATGTGATCAACTACGACCTGCCGCAATGCGCGGAAGACTATATCCACCGCATCGGCCGCACCGCGCGCGCCGGCGCCACGGGCACGGCGGTTGCCTTTATCACGCCGTCGGATGGGCGTCTCTGGCATGCCATTCACAAACTCCTGAATCCCGGCGACAAATCGCCGATGCCGCGCACCAACGACCGCCCACAAAACCGGCGCGGACGCGGGAGCCAGTTCGGCGGCGCGCGCCCGTTTTCCCGGGAGAGAAAATTTGGTGGTGAAAGAGCGGCGCCGGCAGAACAGGAGCGTCGACGTTTTGAGGGCCCACGCTCCAAAAGTCGGAAGTTCGATCCGCCGCGGGCAGAGCGCGCGAATACGCCCCGCTATCAAAGCAAGCCGCGTCCGGATGGCAGCCCTGGTTTTTCAAGACAGGATCAGCGCCGGCGTCATAAGGCTTAAGATTAGGCCTCTGCTACTGCGCGGCAGCTTAGAGGGATTTATGCCGGTGAGGCCGGGACGTTTTGGGCGGTGTGGCAGGGGTGACCTTGACAAAACCGCTATTCAACAGGGTCATGATTTTTTTATCGCGCGCAGAGGCAGAGGGCCCGCCGAACACCACGACAAAAAGCCTTTCGTCACCACGATGGGCGGAAGCGGCCATGTTGAATCCGGAGGCGTCGATAAACCCGGTTTTGGCGAAATCAATTTCCGGCACCCGGCCGGGCAGACGACTGTGGTTTTTGTAGATATGCCCGTTAAAAACAAAACTCTGTTTTTCAAAGTACTTACTGTATTGGGGAAAGTTGCAGAAATGCGCCTCGGCCAGGGTCACTATATCGCGCGCTGTGGTGACCTGTAGCGGATCAGGCAATCCGTTCGGATTGACGAAATGGGTTCTGGACATGCCCAGCTCCTTGGCCTTGGCATTCATCATCTCCACAAAATGTTCCTGCGTGCCTCCGATGGCCTCGGCCAGAACCACGGCCACATCGTTGGCGGATTGCACGGTCAGGGCCGATATAGCTTCTTCAACAGTAATAGTTTGACCGGTCTTCAGATTAAGGCTCGTATGCGGCTGACTCGCGGCCAGGTCTGATACAGATAAACACTGGTTAAGTTTCAGCTGTGATTTTTCTACGGCCTCAAACGTCAAGTACAGGGTCATTAATTTGGTCAGCGACGCTGGATAGACCTGTTGATCAGGATCTTTTTCAAACAGGATGTCTCTGGTTCCGCTTTCAACCACCAGCGCCGTCTGATGGGGGCGGTTGTCATGGCGAGGGGGATGCTGTGAGCCAGGCGACTGCGCCGCGCTTATGTTGGCGGCAGCAATATTAAAAGTGACGGCCAGAATAAGTGTTGATAAAAACTTACTGCGCAAGGAGAGTTCTCACTATTTTACCGAATAAAAAGCACCGGGAAGGCCATCATAAATAAATAAAAACCAAAGTTGTTGTCAAACTATTTTAAGCTTTGGCCAGGTCGTGTAAAATCGCGAGGAACGGATCATGACAAGAAGCGGCATCGTATGGCTCAACTGATTGATATCAAAAGGCTTATTGCGGCCGCCCATGAAGGGGTGCCAGGACGCCCCGGACGGACGGAGGTGGGGGTTTTAACCCGCACCCGCGCCAAACTGCAAAAACCGGCCATGTATCGCGTTTTATTGCTCAATGACGACTTTACGCCCATGGATTTCGTCGTTCACGTTTTGGAAAGGTTTTTCAGCAAGAATAAGCAAGAGGCGACGGAAATCATGCTGCAAGTTCACCGTCGGGGCGTGGGTGTATGCGGAGTCTATACGTACGAAGTGGCCGAAACAAAAGTCAATCTGGTGATGGATTACGCCCGCAAGAACGAACACCCGCTGCAATGCACGATGGAAAAGGAATAGACCATGCTCTCACGCCATCTTGAACAGACGCTACACCGGGCGCTTGCCTATGCCAACGCGCGCCATCATGAATTCGCCACACTGGAACATTTACTGCTGGCGCTGACCGAAGACCAGGATTCTGTGGCAGTCATGCGCGCCTGTGGCGTTGATGTAGAGCTGTTGCGGCATGAGCTGACCCATTACGTAGACGTCGAGTTGCAGAATCTGGTGCATCCGGCATCTGAAGAAGCCAAGCCGACGTCCAGTTTCCAGCGCGTACTGCAGCGCGCCGCCATCCACGTGCAATCTTCCGGGCGCGAGGAAATGACGGGGGCCAACGTATTGGTGGCCCTCTTTTCCGAGCGTGAAAGCAATGCTGTCTTCTTGCTGCAAGAGCAAGAGATGACCCGCTTCGATGCGGTGAATTATATTTCACATGGCATCGCTAAGGTGGCCGGTCACACGGAGCAGCGTACGGTGCATGGCGCCGAACCCGATGCTGCCGAAGAGACTATCATCAAGAAGGGCCGCGAGGCGCTGGATTCCTATTGCATCAATCTCAATAACAAGGCGGTCAAAGGCAAGATCGACCCGCTCATCGGGCGTGAGTCCGAAGTGGAACGCACCATTCAGGTGCTCTGCCGCCGTACCAAAAACAACCCGCTGTATGTGGGGGATCCGGGCGTCGGCAAAACCGCGATCGCGGAAGGTCTCGCCCGCCGCATCACGGAGGGTGATGTGCCCGAGGTCCTGAAGAATTGCACGATTTATGCCCTGGATATGGGGTCCCTGCTGGCCGGCACCCGTTACCGCGGCGACTTTGAGGAGAGAATAAAATCTGTGCTCACGGAACTGCAGGCGATTGACGGCGCGATCCTGTTTATCGATGAAATCCATACCGTGATCGGCGCGGGCGCCACCTCTGGCGGGGCGATGGACGCCTCCAACCTGCTGAAACCTTCTCTGTCGAATGGCGCCCTGCGCTGCATCGGCTCCACGACCTATAAGGAATACCGTAACCATTTTGAAAAAGACCGCGCTCTGGTGCGGCGCTTCCAGAAAATCGACGTCAATGAGCCCTCGCAGGAAGACGCGATCAAAATTCTCAAGGGCCTCAAGCCGTACTATGAAGAACACCATAAAGTGACCTATGCGGAGGAAGCCATCCGCGCGGCGGTGGAGCTGTCCACGCGCTATATCGGCGACCGCAAACTCCCCGACAAGGCGATTGACGTGATCGATGAAGCGGGTGCCTCGCAAATGCTGCTGCCCGTCGACAAACGTAAAAAACAGATCACCGTCAAGGATATTGAAGCCATTGTGGCCAAGATCGCGCGCATCCCGCCCAAGACGATCACCAAAGACGACAAGGAAGTGCTGGCCAATCTGGAGCGCCACCTCAAGACCATGGTTTTCGGGCAAGACCCCGCGATCATGGCGCTGTCCTCGGCGATCAAATTGTCGCGCGCCGGCCTGCGCGAACCGGAAAAACCCATTGGCAGCTATCTGTTTTCGGGACCGACCGGCGTCGGCAAAACAGAGATGGCGCGGCAGCTTGCCAAAACGCTGGGGCTGGAGCTGATCCGCTTCGACATGTCGGAATATATGGAGCGCCACTCCATCTCCCGCCTGATCGGCGCGCCGCCGGGCTACGTCGGTTTTGATCAGGGCGGCCTGATGACCGACAAGATCGACCAGCACCCGCATGCCATTTTACTGCTGGACGAAATTGAGAAGGCGCATCCCGATGTCTATAATCTTCTGCTGCAGGTGATGGACTACGGCAAGCTCACTGACAACAATGGCAAGACCATTGATTTCAGGAACGTCATCCTGATCATGACCACCAATGCCGGAGCGGCTGATCTGGCCAAAGCAACCATGGGCTTTGAACGCGGCACCCGCGAGGGAGATGATGAAGACGCCATCAACCGCGCCTTTACGCCGGAGTTCAGGAACCGCATGGATGCCATCATCCCGTTCCGGACGCTCACACCGGAAATGATCGGCCGGGTCGTCGATAAATTCATCATGCAGCTGGAGGTACAGCTGGGTGACCGCGGCGTGACGATCGAATTGATGGATGCGGCGCGGCAGTGGTTGGCGAAAAGGGGCTACGATCCGACGATGGGCGCGCGGCCGCTTGCCCGTGTCATTCAGGAACAGGTGAAAAAGCCGCTGGCCGATGAGCTGTTGTTTGGTCGCCTGACCAAAGGCGGCGCCGTGAAGATCGGCGTGGCCGATGACAAGCTGACGTTTGAATATCCGGCGTCCAAATCAGGCCCGGAGAAAAAATCCGAACCGGAACTTGAACACGAAACCATCGAATAAATGCCGGTACAGCAACAGGAATTCATGCGCCGGGCCATTGCCCTCTCCCGCCAGAAAATGGCGGCCAACTGCGGCGGCCCGTTTGGAGCGGTTATCGTCAGGCAAGACAAGGTCATTGCCGAGGGGTGGAATAGGGTGACCTCCAGCGCCGATCCGACCGCGCATGCGGAAGTGGTCGCGATCCGGGCCGCCTGTAAAACTCTGGGGGACTACCGGCTGAACGGCTGCGACATTTACACCAGCTGTGAACCCTGCCCGATGTGTCTGGCGGCTATTTACTGGGCGCGGCTGGAGCACATCTACTATGCCAATACCCGGGCCGACGCGGCGGCGATTGGCTTCGATGATGCTTTCTTTTACCAGCAGATCAACCTGCCGGAAGAAAAACGCACCATTCCCACCAAGCGGATACTGCCCGACGAGGCCAGCGCCGTTTTCTCTGAGTGGTTAAAAAAAGCCGACCGGCAGCAGTATTAAATCAGCGCCGGGGTTTCGGCCGGGAAGACGCGGCGGCTTTCCGCGCGCCGGCCCTGTGAATTTTGCGGTCTGGATATCGGAACTGCTCATAGGCACCGGGCAGCGATGCGGCGGTGGTAAAGGCGTCTTTGAGTTTCCGGGGCCCGCTCTCTTCCGCAGTGATCTGCCCCAGCGCCTGCTGCAGCAATACTGTCGGGCTTTCCTGACTGACAAAGGGGGCCACCCGCACCTCCAGCGCCGGCAATTGCGCCACGGTTGCGCCCACGGACCGGGTCCAGCCATCCACTTTAAGAACCGCCTCTCTGGCGGAGGCCAATCCCTCGTTCTCCACCCGGTTAAACAGCGCCTGGGCCTGATTGTCGTTCAGGGCCACCGGAAACGGTTGACTTTCCGTGATGATCTCGGTGCTGCCTTCGACCGGATCATGAGACAACAGCGTGATGTGGTCGGCGTGAACAACATCCAGCAATGTATTGCCCTCGCTCTCGGACAGTGCGCCGAATTGCGGGTTGCCGGCCAGCTGATCCAGAACCCGGCGCTTTTCCCACGCTGGCGCATAAACCTCCTGAATCTCGGAACCAATAAGAAACTGCAGTTTCTCTTTTTTGGTATTGTAGTAGGCATCGTCAATGCTCTCTTCGTGCATCAGCAGGTTGCCGATATGAACCACGCCCGGTCTCTGCCCAATATCGGTCAGGACCTGTTTGGCCATCTCTGGTGATACCTGAATAAACCCCGGTTTGCGCGCGGAGCTGTATCTTTTGCAGTAAAATCCCACGGCCTTTTTGTCATCCAGCCCCTCGCCGTCCAGATCCCTATTGAGGGAGAGATAGCCCAGGACCTTCATATTGAAATAGAGGTCGGAATCATGCGTGGTGTGCATATCCGGCCTTTTGTCCAGCTTCTTCCTGAGGGCGGTTAAGGCACCCGGATCCTGCACAGGGACGGTATATAAAAATTCGTCCTGTCTCAGGAGTTTGTCAAAGTCAAAACTCTCAATCCTGAAGTCGAAACTGTTTTCCCCCTGATTCAAACGAATGATGGCGGCGTTGTCCGGGTTGAATTTCGTCGTCGCGTCGATATCCAGCAGGCGCGCATCCTTTTTGAGGGTGACCTCTCCGGTCAGGACTGTCTGCACCCCGTACTTGTCGATCATCAAAGTGGAGCCATCCTCCAGCGCTTGCAACAAACAGATGGAGGACAGATTATAGCTGCTGACCGCCCCGGTATCGGGGTCCGTCACATGCATGAAATCGGTGCGTTTTTTCAGCGCCGCCACGGTTGCCGCATCGGTATGCAAATCCGCCTTGACATGGTACCAGAAGATGGCGGAGGTCTCTATGCCAGACCTGGGGTCCGTGCCATGACAGATGGCGTCTATGTTCTCGGGCCGGAAGAGGCCGTGATTCTCCCGCAGAAAGCCGCCGCGCCTCTCGATGAGGGACAAGAGCTCTTCCGCATCCTGTGCCGATATGTTATCGAGCAGCACGTGCGATTTTCCCTGCCCTTGCGCCACCGCATAATTCACGGTTCTGCTATCGGCGTTGTACCATATGTTCGCAATGCGATTGAGGTGGCAAAGGACTTTATCATCCGTCAGGCGGATATTCTCGCCAACAAGAAGTTGCTCAAGATGGGAGAGGGTGGCGGAGGCCTTGCCCGGCGCCAGGTTGTGCGCGGCCTGGGCCAGAATATTGGCTTTGATCACACCGGAGTCAAAGGGCTCCAGCAGCGCTGCCACCCATTCTGTTTTCTTCTCATCGCTAATTTTACTCGATACCACTTTTTCCAGCCACCCCCCGGGCGCCTGAGACAGTTGAGCACGCAATCCCTCCAGTCCTCCCGCCGAGAAGCTGTGAGCAATCAAACGACGTACGGTATTGACAGGGAATGTGTCCAGAGCAGACAAGACCTCATTCTGCATCAGGGTTTCAAATTTATAGGCAGGGCCCTTCCGGTCGCCATAGCCGTAGGGATAATTGCCATCAATTCTAATTTCATCCAGTAATCCCGCATTCAGGCTTTGCTCTAACAACGATGCCTTGGCCAGCGGGCTGGCCGAAACCGAGAGAACGTCGGTCAACAGGGACGCGTCCGGATGACACAGATACCAGAGGGAAATCGCCTCAAACGCCGACTTTTCAGTTTCAATTTTTTTAAGAGCAGAGAGAAGTTTTCCAGCATCCTTGCGTTGGAGGGCATCATTAAACTGAACGTAGCTGCCGGAAATCTCCGGGCGCTGGCCGTCCATCCCCGACAGAAGCGCGGACAACGCCGCTTCCTGGGCGGGAAGATCGTTTTGGAACCGCTCGATCACGCGCTGAAAGACGTTGTGGCGATGGATGGTGTCAAGGAAGTCTTCCGGCTTGGTGTCATAGCGGGATTTCAGGTCCGCCATGACCCGCGGCAAGAAGCCGGGCGCCAGCGGGTTTTCTTTGGCCAGCACCAGTCCCAGGAATTTTTCAAAAATCTCCGGCGCCGTTTTGGCATCGGCAAAAACCAGCTTCTCGTCCGTCGGCACCGCGATCGGGCTCTCCAGCAGCTCCACCTTGGCGCAAGGGTGCTTGATGTGCTTCAAAATCAGCTCGTCCCAGGACAGCGCCTGATAGTCCCCCAGAAGCACCTTTTTCAGCAGTTCACTGGCCGCCGTCGCTGTCGCGGGAAACACATTCTTTAACTCCGCCAGGATGACGGAGGCTTCCTGACCATCAATCGCCGCAGCGACCCGCGAATATTGCAGGGCCATCTCCCGCACCGCCTGGGCATGACCCTCGACCGCTTCCTGATAGTCGGCATGGGCGATATCGATGATCGTCGCCGGATTTTGGTACGCCAACATCCTGGCGCTCGCATCTGCCGCCTTGCCGTTCGCATCGAAGGTGGCAGGCTCCAGCGTATCAGCGACCCAATTCATAAAACTGTCGATATAGTAATGGCGGGCGCTTTGCAGCCCCAGCAGTTCATCTTTTACAGCGCGCAGTTGCTGGTAGACATCAGGGACCGGTTCTTCCCGGGGCTTTTGCTCTTCTGGCTGTTTTTCTTCTTTATCCTTGCCGCCAAACCAATTACGGAACAGCCCTTTTTTCTGTTCTTTCGGTTCCTCCTCTGACTGATCCTGACTCTCGACGGGCGGCGGGGGGGCGGCGGGCGGAGCGCTTTCTACATGAACGGTGGGGATCACCACGGTCGGCAAGGGCTCTTGCAGTGTGGCGGGCATCATATCAGTGAGGGGGGCAATCGCCTTCTGGAAGGCATTGTCCCTGCCAAAGGCGGTTTCAGATTTCGCTTTGAAGTCCTGCAAACCCAGCACGAATCCCGCCACATCCCCCATCTGCGACAGCAGGGCGAGAGCGGTTGCTTCATCCTGGTTGTTCAGGGAGCGTTCCAGCTTCTGGTGAAACAGGATGATGTTATTTTTGTTGGCCGTCAGCCAGTTATTCACCGAATCCGTGTTTCTCTCCACGACCGTCAGGTAATCACCCAGCTGATCGCGCAGCTTGGCAAGAGCCTCGATATCCTGGGGTAATCCAAGGTTTTTCGGCGGGGATGCTCCGGCTGAATCCATCGATTTGTGAATCCTTACAGGGGGTTATGACTGTTGAATTTATAGCATAGGTCTTCTGTTTATGCAAATCATTTTCGTAAAATAATGCGGCCCATCTTAGTCATTGACATAAATGGATATTTTGCCTAATGTCTCTATCGAGAATCAGGAAAGGCAGGATCGGGACGATGGCAGATGAGGCACAGACAGAGCTCAATAAGCGACTGGTAGATGCCTGCAAAACTGGAGTGGCCGCAGAAGTCATCACTTTGCTGGACAAGGGGGCGGACATCAACTACAGCAAAAGCGAGAGCGAGAAAAATCTTCCGCTGGTCTATGCCGCCTATTGCGGGCATCTGGAAGTCGTCAATATTTTATTGGTACGGGGTGCAGATAGGCAGGGTCAGTGTAACAAAAAAACAGCCGCGCAGTGGGCGCAAGACACGGGGCACACGGCTGTGGCAGTTCGGCTCAGCGAAGACCCAGATCAGGTGATCTTTCAACAACCACTTAGTGACCGTACGCTGGAAGAGGTTTTTAATTTCGCCACGCTGGAGCGCATTTCCCTGGTCCGCCATTCTCCGCAAGGCGCCGTCGAAGCGATCACCCGCGAACCCTTCTCGGAGATTGTGGACCAGTCGCAACTCCGCAAGGCTTTTGAGGAGCATGTCCGCCGTGGCGGCAAAGCTGACGAAAGCCGCGTCTTCCCCTATGTTCTGTCCAAATCAAAATCGCCACGGTCTGGCCTATAAACTTTCTCGAAGGATAGCACGCCATGTTTAACCCCAGCGGCAAACAAAAGTCTCTCAACAAACAGCTACGGAAGGCCGCCTGCAAAGGAAGACTGGAGGATATGCAGAGGCTGCTGGAGGAAGGGGCGGACATCAATGCCAGTAACAAATACAACGATCCGCCGCTGTTCAATGCGGCCCATTATGGGCACATCGAATGCGTCCGGTTTCTCCTGCAAAAGGGTGCGAAGGTGGACGTGATGGCTCCCTTCGGGTGTACGCCGCTCATGGGCGCGGCAGAGCGCGGCTATGTTGACATCGTCCATCTATTATTAGCGGCCGGTGCCGATCCGGCCTTAAGAGCCAGAGGCCAAACCGCAGCCAATTGGGCGATCATGAACAACCACGAGGGTGCCGCCAAAATCCTGAGACAGGTCATGCAGCCCACACCGGTTGAGAATCCGAATGAGATCGTCTTTCAACACCAGCTCGGCAACCGTATTCTGCAGGAAGTGTTTAATTTTGAGGTCTTGGAGCGCATTTCTCTCGTGCGCAAGGATGCCGACAGCGCCGTCGAAGCGATCACCCGCGATTCCTTCTCAACACTGACCGATCAATCTCAGCTCCGCAAAGCCTTTGAAGAACACGTCCGCCGTGGCGGCAAGGCTGACGAAAGCCGCGTGTTCCCTTATGTTCTGTCCAAACCGAAACCACCCCAGCAGAAATAATGACGGGCTACCCGGCCACAGCCTTGCCAAACAAATCATATTCGTCTGACTGTGTGATCTTGACGTTCACAATGTCCCCCTGTTTGAGGCCTTTGCCGGTGACATGAACATTGCCGTCGATTTCAGGAGCATCCGCGGAAGAGCGGCCGAGAAACCCTTTCTCACCCATGTCATCAATAATGACCGGCAGAATCTTGCCCACCTTGCTCTTGAGTCGGGCGGCGCTGATCTTCTGTTGTGCCTGCATAAAGCGGTGCCAGCGTTCTTCTTTCACTTCTTCGACAACGGCGGGTTGAATCTCGTTGGCTTTAGCACCCGTGACGGGTTCATATTTGAAGCAGCCGACACGATCGAGCTGTGCCTCTTGCATCCATTCCAGTAAAAACTCAAAATCGGCATCCGTCTCACCCGGAAACCCCACAATAAAAGTGGAGCGAATAGTCAGATCAGGGCACGATTTCCGCCAACTGTGAATGCGTTCCAGCGTCTTCTCCTGATGCGCGGGGCGACGCATATTTTTAAGAACAGCGGGGCTGGCATGCTGAAAGGGAATATCGATATAAGGCAGGATTTTTCCGGCATTCATCAATTCAAACACGTCATCGACGTGCGGATAGGGATAAACGTAGTGCAGCCGCACCCAGATTCCGAGATCGCCCAGCTCGCGGCACAGATCAATGAACTTGGTGCGGATAGTGCGGTTCTTCCACGGATAGGCCTGATATTTGGTGTCGATGCCGTAAGCGCTGGTATCCTGCGAAATCACCAGAATTTCTTTCACGCCCGCCGTTACCAGCCGCTCCGCTTCCGCCAATACCTGAATGATGGGGCGGCTGACCAGATCGCCGCGCAGGCTTGGAATAATGCAGAACGAACAGCGGTTGTTGCAGCCCTCGGAAATTTTCAGGTAAGCGTAATGGCGCGGGGTCAATTTGATGCCCTGCGGCGGCACCAGATCGACATAAGGATCATGGATGGGCGGGGCCGCCTTATGCACGGCCGACATCACCGCCTCATATTGCTGCGGACCCGTGACGGCCAGCACTTTGGGGTACACTTTGGTGATGCTTTCCGGCTCGGCACCCATGCAGCCGGTCACGATCACCCGGCCATTGGAGTCCAGCGCCTCGCCGATCGCCGCCAATGATTCCTGCTTGGCGCTGTCGAGAAAGCCGCAGGTATTGACGATCACCACATTGGCGTCCTCGTAAGAAGGCGAGAGCTGATAGCCTTCCGAGCGCAATTGCGTCAGAATCCGTTCCGAATCCACCAAGGCCTTGGGACAGCCAAGGCTGACCAGCCCCACGGTCGGGGCGGCTTCTTCTCTGGTATTGATTTTCTTCTTCGTCGTCATTCGCCACTCTTTAGTTTGCCGGACCCGTCTTGTAACAGAGGCGTTTGGTTATGTAAAGATTTTTGTTGTGCCGCACCGGGCTTTTTGCTAAATAAGCACGGATGCACAAGCGACAGTTAAAAAACCAGCCGGAAGACGCTCTCACCGAAGTCACCGCCCGCTACGCCGTGGCGGTGACGGACGAGGTGTTGGAGACCATCGATCCAGATGACCCCAATGACCCGATTGCGCGGCAATATCTCCCTTCCGTCGAAGAGTTGAAAACCACGCCGCAGGAAACAGATGACCCGATTGGAGATGACGTGCACTCCCCGGTGAAGGGGATCGTGCACCGTTATCCCGACCGCGTGCTGCTGAAGCCGGTGCATGTATGCTCGGTGTATTGCCGGTTTTGTTTCCGCCGCGAAAAGGTGGGGCCCAAGGAAGGACAGGGGAGTGAAGCGCTCTCGCCGCAGGAACTGGAGGCGGCGCTGGATTATATCCGTACCACACCGCAAATTTGGGAGGTTATTCTCACGGGTGGCGATCCGCTCGTATTGTCGCCCCGGCGGTTGCAGGCGCTGATGGAAGAACTGAATAATATTCCGCATGTAAAAGTGATCCGGGTCCATACGCGCGTACCGGTGGCCGACCCGCTGCGCGTGACGCCGGAGCTGGTCGCGGCCCTGCACAGCGAAAAAGCCGTTTATGTTGTTCTGCACTGCAACCATGCACGGGAACTGACGGAGAAGGTGCGGGCAGTCACACAACTCTTTCTCAGGGCGGGTATTCCTTTGTTGTCGCAATCCACTCTGTTGAAAGGCGTCAACAATGACGCCAAGACGCTGGAGGATTTATTCCGCGCTTTGACGGCACTGCGCATTAAACCCTATTACCTGCACCATCCCGATCTCGCGCCCGGCACCGGCCATTTCCGTTTGTCGGTTGACGAAGGTCAGGAATTGACGGCGGCCCTGCAAGGCCATATGTCCGGCATCGCCCAGCCGCGCTACATGCTCGATATTCCCGGCGGCTTCGGCAAGGTGCCGGTCGGCTCTCCCTGGATTGAGAAAAAAGGCCCGCATTACAACGTGACTGATTATAAAGGCGGCACGCATCGTTATTCCTCAGACGAATAACTCAGGGCTGCGGCGGTTTGTTTTCCGGTGGCCTGGGCGTTTTCGGATTTTTGTTGTCATTGGCCGGTTTCAGACCCTTGCGGTAGTGACGCACGCGGTAGATGGCATAGGCGATAAAACCGCCCGGCACGGCGATACCCGCGGCCAAGACCAGCCACTCGGCCGGTTTTTTCAAATCGCGCAGCGTATCCTCGCCAATGCCCTTCAGGTCCTTCCATTGGAGCCCCTTGAAAATATCGTTAAACTCCTGCCGCAGGGAGAAACGTTTCTTTTTGGGGCGTTGCGGATCTTCCGGCATGGGATGCTCTCTAACAAAAGGTATTCAGAAACTTTATCTTAAAAAGGCCTGAAGGGGAAGCGATATAGACATAAAAAAACTGTCTCTCCTACAGTTCTGTATTATCAAGTTAAACCATGAATGAAAAAATAACGGCCAGTTTTTTGCCCGGCGCCTGCCAAACCGGTCAAAAAAGGCCCTACCACTTTTTGAAGATAAAAAACGCCGCCGCCACCAGCAGCGCAAACCCGACCAAATGATTCCAGCGCAGCGGCTCCTGCATATACCACACCGAAAATCCGGCGAAGACGCAGAGCGTGATGATTTCCTGAATGGTTTTGAGCTGAACGGTGGAAAACGTGCCGGAACCGATCCGGTTGGCGGGCACCTGCAGGCAGTACTCAAAGAGGGCGATGCCCCAGCTGGCCAGAATGGCGATCACCAGCGGCGAGGCTTTGTATTTCAAATGCCCATACCACGCGAAAGTCATGAAAACATTCGACAGGGTGAGCATGCTGATGGTTTTAACTATTGTTTCCATTTCATTTCTCCATGAGGGCAATACAGGTTTCCAGACCGCGCCGCACGTCCGGCGAGAGGGTCCTGTCCTGATTCAATCGTGCCTTGGCGACACCGATGGCGTCAAGCCCGTTCAAATAAGTGACCGGACAGCCATTATACAGGGTCGAATAGGTTTCTCTCGTCAGCACATGCAGGGCGGTACCATCATAAAACTTTAACAACACCTCCACGGCCTTCACGCGACCCATCGCGGCGGCGGCGGTCAAGGGCGTCCAGCCACTGCTATTCGGCACGTCGATTGTCATGCCTCGGGCAAGGCCGGATTTAATCTGTTCCTCAATCTCGTCATCCAGCGACCATTTGGCGATATATTGCGCCAGAGTTGAGCCATGGGCACCGGAGCGCTCATTGAGCCCCTTCGTCCCCTTGCCGGACAGCCAATCAAGCGTCATCAGCCGCCCTGTTAGGGGGGAAGCGGGCGCGGCAATGTTAAACGCCGTATCCCCTTTCTGGTCTGCTTGATGCGGATCAGCCCCGGCAGACAGCACCATCTCAACCATGCTTTTGACTTCGAGGCCCTGCGCTTCCGCCGCGGCCAGATAATGCAACACTGTCCAGCCCGGATTCTTGTCGGGCAGCACCGGCAGCGCCTGCACCAAATCAATATCATTGGCTCCCGTCACCAGCATCACCAGCCGATCCATACCGAGGGCATTGCCGCTGCACGGTTTTAAACCAAACGCGAGCGCCTGTAAAAAATCCTCATCGACCGGATAATCGGCGCCATAGAGCTTTTTGCGCAGGGAAATATCGTGCAGGAATCGCTCGCGCTGAATCTTCGCATCCGCCAGCTCGCCAAAAGCATTGGCCAGCTCGATGCTGCAGATATAGACTTCGAAACGCTCGGCAAAGCGCGGATCTTCCGGCTTGGGGCGCGCCAGCGCCGCCATCGAGACCGGGTAATCGGTGAGGATTGTCGGCACCGGCGAGCCGATACGCGGTTCCACCTTGTCCATGATAATTTTCAGCAGCGCGTTTTCCCAGTCATCCTGCGGTGACAAATAAACACCAATCCGCGCCGCCTCTGACTGAATATGCGCCAGATCACCGAGATTGTTTTCGATATCGACACCGGCATATTTTTTAAGCGCCTCGACGACTGTGAGAATTTCCCACGGCTGGTGCGGATCGCAGTTCTTTCCGTCAAAGACGATAGGGTTTTGTGCCACTGCGCGTATCAGCTCAATCGTCTCCTGCATCATGGCCCGGTAATCCATACCGGTCTGATACCACTCCAGCAGTGTAAAGTCGGGGCTATGCAGGCGGGACGGCGCTTCATGACGAAAGACCTTGGCCAGCTGATATATTTTGGGCAACCCCGCCACGAGCAATTTCTTCATGGCAAATTCAGGGCTGGTGTGCAGATAAAACGTATCGGTGCGGAATGCCTGAAGATGCGGCTCCATGCAGGGGCTGGCCTGCAGGGCGGGAGTATCGACTTCCAGATAGTCGCGGCGGTTAAAGAAATCCCGCACGGCGGAAAAAATACGCGCCCGCGCCTGCAAATAGGGGAGTTTTTTGGCCAGACGCTCGGGATGCCATGAATCTGTCACGTGATTGTTCACCGCTCAGTACTCAAGATGAATGGAATCCGCGCCCTGCAAGAATACTTCGTCACAATTTTCTTCCGGCCCGCCACGGTCGATGACCAGAAAATCCGACTCGCCGTCCAGAGACAGCAGGTAATGATGCCAGGTGCCCTTGTGATAGTTGACGCCCTGATTCTTACTCACCAGAAACGCCCGGACCTTGCGCGGGTCAAAATCCCCCTTCTCGGCCACAACGACAATATAGGGGTGTCCGCTGAGAGGATAAAACGCCTGGCTGGAGAGCGGGTGCCGCTCCATGACTTTGATGGCAATAGGACGCTCCAGCGGAATGGAACGCACGATACTTACCAATGGTTTCCCGGTGCCTGCATTTAGATCCAGCGCCGCCAGATCATGAAAGCGGACTGCGCTGCCGTAATTAATTTTCTTTTGCACCGCCAGCTCGCTGCATTCAATAACGTCGCCATAGGGCGCAAAAGCCTTGGGCGTCAGGGGTTCCGGTTTCAACAGGCGTGGTTTCATTTTTCCATCATTGCATAAACGAGAGGATGGTCAACCCCCCATTTTAAGGTTAGAGTCAGCAGAAGAGAGAGGTATTTATGGCGTCGCCGCTGCCGGCATTCCTGATTGCTTATTCGGACTCCTCGTTCACCAATCCGCACGAGGTCGTGCTGGCAGACGAGCCGAAGGATTGCCGCGGTGATTTCACCCATATGGGCGCCAAATACTGGGGGGTAGAGTCGCGCCGCCACAAGGCAACCACAGTGCTGCAAGACGAACAGGCGCTCGCCTATGACCACGACGCGCATAACTGGTTCCTGATCGGCCTGCAGCAGCGCGCTGAAATTCACACGCTCACCATCAGCACCAAATGGTATACCGGCAATCAGGTGCGCGCCGTCTCCGTATATCTGAAAGATGAAACAACAGGACAAAACAAGCAGGTATTGAACCGCGCCCCTCTCACGCCTGATTCAGAGCATAGTTTCACTATTGCGTCGACGCCGGCCACCGAATGTCTGGTGGAATGCTACTGCGAAGGCGGCATTGCCAGAGTTAATCTCTTCGGTACACCACTGGGAAAAACACCGGAGCGGATCAACTTGCTCGAAGGCGCGTCCATCTCTCATGTGTCGAATATTCACTACGGCGACCCCGCGCGTGCCGTAGCCGGCAACCGCAAGGAAATGCATATGTTCGGCTGGGAGTCCGCGCGCACCGGCTTTGGCGAACAAGCCCTGTTCCACCTCAAAAAATCGGCCCGTCTGGAAGAAATCGTGGTCGACACTTATCTGCACCGCCTCAATGCGCCGCTCACCTGCCATGTGTTTTCCCTGCAGGCGCTCGATTCACAGATCGAAGGTCTGCTGCGGCTGGTCCCGCGCTGGAAGGTGATTTTCAGCAACGGCCAAGAGGTCATCCCCGACAATTTTCAAACCTATATGCTGGAACAAAAATATCTCGGCGAAAAAAATTTCAAGATCAAGCTGCACTTACCATCCGGCAGCCCGTGGAAAGCCGTGCTGCCGTTTGCCGCCCTGACGCCGGACACCTTTCACCGTTTCCGCGACCTGAAGGACTGCGGCCAGGTCACGCATATTTTATATATGCACTACCCTAATGGCGGAATTCACGGGTTAAAGGTGTTTGGGGTCGAAAGCTGAGACCGGCTCCCATTAACTAATACTTAGCAAATCACAGTTATCATAACGTGAGAAGGGGAAATACATGGGATATATGGCCTATGTGCTGGCTGAGGAGACACGGCAGAAAATACTGGAAACATTTCCTCCCAAATTCCCGCGGGTGATTGCCGAACACATCACCCACTCCTTTGGGGTCGGTGCAGATCAGCCTCTGCCGCCGAGCGCAAAAATTGAAATCTACGGATATGCCTGCACCGATGGAATCGAGGCTTTAGCTGTTGCCGTCAACGGCATAAAAAATAAGCCCGATGGCAAACCATACCATGTGACCCTGTCACTCGACCCCGCCAAGACGGCACCGCCGGAGTTTGATCCCAATCCCAACCCTGCAAAACGCAAAGCGCAAAATTATAAGCCCGCACACAGCAGTGCCCTGATTGCGACCAGAGCCGGCTGGCAGGAGGTAGCGGTGCCGATAGAGGTGCGGGCGGTGCCACGATTTTTTGAAGACACGCCGGCAGCCACACAAAAAGCGACGGCAGCACCGTCACCACAAAAAACATTTTAGCGCACCGGCAGCGCCTAAATTTTAAATCTTGGGGCCGTTTGGCTTACGGGGATGAATCTTCGGCTGCGTCGCAATATCTGAAAGACTATCTACGAACAACACCGGCGCACCAGAGCCAGCAACCGCCAGGACGGTAGCTTTACTGCCAATGAGTTGATTGAGTAGCGGGTCAATTTCAAAAGGATTGGCGCCTTTTAAACGGAGTGGATATTTTATGCCGTCATCCGTGCACAAGAGAATTGCCAAGTGTTCGCTGTTTGATCCGGCATTGATAACTTCTTTAATGATGGTGCCAGTATAAGTGGCTTTTTTCCCAAGAGACATGGTTTTTCCTTCATAATCACAATAGATGTGATGAGATGGAAATGTAACTATCTATAAAAGCTCTGTCAAGGTTATACTGTTGGCGCACCAACTAAACAGCCGAGAGCCGGAACCAGGCGATTTTGTGGATCTGTTCCAGCGCCGTTTCAAATTCAGCGGCGGCACTATTGCCGAGGCGATTGCGGAAGGCGTGCAGGATGTCGGTGCGCGTCAGGCCTTTCACAGCAATAATGAAGGGAAAGCCGAACTTCTGTTTATACTCGGCATTGAGGCGCTTGAATTCAGCAAATTCTTCCGGCGTGCACTGGTCCAGTCCCGCGCCTTTCTGTTCGGACACCGAGTCCTTGGTCATTTTCTGCGCGCAGGCCAAATCGGGGTGGGCGCGGATCAGCGCCAGTTTTTTGTCGTGGCTGGCGTTCATCACGGCGTTTTTCATCGCGGTATGGGTTTCCTCGAGCGTGTGATGCTGCGCAGCATAGGCGGCTTCGGCAATCCACGGCGAATGCTCGTAGATGCCGCGGTATTTTTTCAGGAAGGCGGTTTTATCGGACATGGTGCTGATGCCAGTGCCGCGCGATATCGACCCGGCGGCAGATCCAGACTTTGTCGTGCTGCTTGATATATTGTAAAAACCGCTCCAGCGCCGCAATCCGCCCCGGCCGGCCCACCAGCCGGCAATGCAGACCGACCGACAGCATCTTGCCACCCTCGGCATAGAGCGTGTCAAAACTGTCCTTGATGTAGGTAAAATACTGCTCGCCGGAATTAAAGCCCTGCGCCGCGGCAAAGCGCATGTCGTTGACATCGAGCGTATAGGGAATAATCAGCTGTTTCCCATGCCAAAAGGGCAGGTCGTCACTGTAATCATCGGCGTCGTATAGAAACCCGCCCTCTTCTGCGACCAGGCGCCGCGTGTTCGGGCTGGTGCGCCCCGTGTACCAGCCCAGCGGGCGTTCCCCGGTCAGACGCTGAATAATCCCGATCGCAAGGCGCATATGCTCGCGCTCGGTCTTTTCATCAATATCCTGATAGTTGATCCAGCGGTAACCATGCGAGCAGATTTCATGGCCATCACGGATAAAAGCCCTGGCCAGTTCCGGATATTTCTCTAGTGCCAGCGCCACGGCAAAAACCGTCACGGGAATATTATATTTCCTGAACAGCCGCAACAGGCGCCACACACCGGCGCGGCTGCCATACTCATAGATGGATTCCATGCTGATATGCCGCGCACCCTCAACCTTGGCGGCGCCAATGATCTCCGACAGAAAAGTTTCCGAACCGGAATCTCCGTTTAAAACACAGTTCTCACCACCCTCCTCATAGTTCAGCACGAGCTGCACCGCAATCCGCGCTCCGTGCGGCCACTGGGGGTCGGGCGGATTTTCGCCATAGCCAATATAATCGCGTGTGTCTTTGAGTGGATTTTTTTTCATGGCAACATTCTTATTTTTGGTATACAAATCAGGATAGCAGGAGCACTGGCAATGGGCAAGCTGACAACACATGTTCTCGACACGGCGCACGGCTGTCCCGGCAGGGGCATGACGGTGCGCCTTTACAGGTGCGGCAAAAAAGATGCACTGCTGGCGACAACAAAAACCAATGCCGATGGGCGCTGCGCCGCACCGATTTTATCCGGCAAGGAAATGAAGGCCGGCCGCTACCGGCTGGAGTTTGATGTCGCCGCCTATTTCAAAAGCAAAGGCGTCAAGCTGGCCAGAACCCCGTTTCTGGATACTGTCGTCATCAGTTTCGGCATTGCTGACGCCAAGGCGCACTACCATGTGCCGCTGCTGGTCTCGCCCTATGGCTATAGCACTTATCGCGGCAGCTGATCCAGCCCCGCGCCCAGCTTTCGCCGTTCTTCTTCCGTCATGTTTTTCTCGTTGCCCAGCGGCATATCCTTGATCTCGACCGCCCGCGCCTTGATGCGCGGTGCGTGCTTTTTGATTTGCTCCATGGTGTCAAACATCACGCCCAGGGGCGCTTCGGCCATGCCGGTATGGGTTGGCGTGTCGCTATGACAGGCGCTGCAATGCGTCCGGATCAGGCTGCGTACTTCGGCGGCGGAAACCTTTTCACCGGACACCGCTCCGGCTGTGCCATTGAAGACACCAGAGGAAAATAACATCACCAGCACAAACAGTACGCTGCCAATAGCCGGATACCAGTAATTGACATCGCCCTTATGCTTCAGATTGAAAAACTGGCGGATAAACCACGAAGCGGCGCTCAAACCCGCCAGGATCAGCCAGTTATAAGGATGGCCGAACAGCATGGGGTAGTGGTTGCTGATCATGATCAGCAGCACGGGCAGCGTCATATAGTTATTGTGCAGCGAGCGCTGTTTGGCCTGCGCCCCGAGGCGCGGATCGGGCTTTTTGCCGGCCAGCAGCGCGGCAACAACTTTTTTCTGGTTGGGAATGATGACAAAAAAAACATTGGCCACCATCACCGTGCCGATCATGGCGCCGACATGGATATAAGCGCCGCGTCCGCTAAAAATCTGGTTCAGCGCATAGGCGGCCCCTGTCAGGGCCAGAAACCAGATACAGCCGAACAGCCGGTTATTTTTACCGATGTCAGTTTTGCACAGGCTGTCATAAAAGATCCAGCCCCCGGCAATAAACGCCAGCCCGAGCAGAACCGCCTCCCCCGGGTCCAGATACATCTTGGCATGATCGATCAGATTAAGGCCGGCGCCGTAATAATAGACCAGTGACAGCAGCAAAAAACCGCTGATCCAGGTAAAATACGCCTCCCATTTGAACCAGTGCAGATCTTCCGGCATATGATCAGGCGCCACCAGGTATTTTTTCTTGTGATAAAAGCCGCCGCCATGCACCGCCCAGAGCTCGCTATCTTTCAAACTGTTATCAAGCCAGACGAAGTAAAAGGACGAGCCGATCCAGGCAATCCCCGTGATCAGGTGCAGCCAGCGCAGCGCCAGCCCGATCCAGGCGACAAAATCGATTTCCATGATTATTCCCTTTCGTAACCCAGAACGACGTCATAGGCCGGCGTCGTCAAAAACTCCTCCAGAACCGGCGCCATGACAAGGTTTTGAAACAAGGTGACCGCATCACGCAGGTATCTGTCCTCTTCCATCTTCGCCCCTTCCTCCTTGAGGAGGGACTGCATCAGCGCATCATCAATCACGCGGCCATCCTGCAACCGGGCTTTATGCCGCCGCCATTGCCAGAGTTGCGTGCGGGAAATTTCTGCTGTGGCCGCATCTTCCATCATATTGTAGATAGGCACGCAGCCGTTGCCGCCAAGCCAAGACCGCAAATACAACAGCCCGACATTAATATTACGGCGCAGCCCCGCTTCAGTAATCACACCGGGTGGCGGGGCGAGCAGGTCTTCGGCTGCCATGGTCACATCGGGTCTCATTTTGCCCAGCTGGTGGGGGCCCGGCATGGCATGGTCAAAGATTTCTTTCGCCTTCTGCACCAGCCCCGGATGCGCGACCCAGGTGCCGTCATGTCCATCCGCCGCCTCGCGTGTTTTATCAGCAACAAATTTTTCGAGGGCGATGCGATTGGCCTCTTCATCGTTTTTGATCGGAATCTGCGCCGCCATGCCGCCCATGGCATGGGCCTTGCGGCGGTGACAGGTTTTGATCAGGTTCAGGCTATAGGAGCGCAGAAAGTGACAGGTCATCGTCACGTCGCCCCGGTCCGGCAGGATACGGTCAGGATGATTGGCAAAGCGCTTGATGAAACTGAAAATATAATCCCAGCGCCCGCAGTTGAGTCCGACAATATGATCGCGCAGCTCGGACAAGATCTCGTCCATCTGGAAGCTGGCGGTGATCGTCTCGATCAGCACCGTCACGCGGACCGTGCCCCGCGCCAGACCCAGGAAATCTTCAGCATAAACCAGCACATCATTCCACAGCCGCGCCTCGTGATAGCTTTCCAGCTTCGGCAGGTAAAAGTAAGGTTTGCGGCGGTTGTGAAAAAGATAAAGGCCGAAATCAAAAAACGCGGCCGAGAGATATTTTCCACCCAGCGTCGCATGTTTTTCTTCCATGTGCAGCCCGCGCGGGCGCACCATCAATACGGCGACTTTATCCTTCAGCCGGTAGTCCTTGCCCGTGGCCGGATCAGAAAAATGGATGGTGCCGTGATTGGCTTCCAGCAGGTTGATCTGCCCATTGATCTGGTTCGACCAGGTCGGCGTATTGGAATCCTCGAAATCCGCCATAAATCCGCTGGCGCCGGAATTGAGCGCGTTGATCACCATCTTGCGGTCGACGGGGCCGGTAATTTCCACACGGCGGTCCTGCAAATCGTCCGGAGCGGGGCGCACCGACCAATCGGCGGCGCGGATGCCTGCCGTCTCCGCCGGAAAATCCAGCGTCCCCGTTTTATCCAGTTCCCGCTGCCGCGCGCAGCGGTCATCCAGCAGGGCGCGCCGGCGCGCGCCAAACTTTTTTTCCAGACTGGCCAGAAAATCCAGCGCGGCCGGGGTCAAAATCGTCTCCTGCCCTTTAACCGGCGGCGCCGTGATCTTGATGGACATGATCTTCCTCTCTCACTGTATTGTGCGTCAGGCCGAGGGTCAGCAGTTCGGCGGCAACGGAAATGGCAATTTCGCGCGGGTGCTTGCCGTTCACCCCTTCAATTCCGATCGGGCACGTCAGGCCCTTGATGTCCAGGCCCAGCGCCGCCAATCGCTTTCTGAACCGTGCCGCCTTGGTATCGGACCCGATCAGGCCCAGATAGGCAAAGCGCCCCTGCTCCAGTGCCGCTTTG
The DNA here is from genome assembly GCA_016195185.1 of Pseudomonadota bacterium. Classification (GTDB taxonomy): domain Bacteria; phylum Pseudomonadota; class Alphaproteobacteria; order Micavibrionales; family UBA2020; genus PALSA-926. The sequence continues at coordinate 40,286 of JACQAA010000186.1, forward strand.
ACGATCTCAAAATCCAGATTGTGGCTATGCGTCATGACCAGAATATACGTGCTCTCGGAACTATGCTCCAGTTGTGACAGGGGGCGCGCTGTCACCACCTTCTCGCAATTCTTGGGCAGGGCAGACGGAAATTCTTCGGGCCGTTCGTCGACCCAGCGCACCTTAACCGGCAGGCCCTCCAGCACCTTGACCACCTCGCGGCCGACATGTCCGGCGCCAAATAACAGCAACATCTTTCCGGAAGGAATGAACGGCTCCAGAAACACCGTCACCGCGCCGCCGCAGCATTGTGCCAGCGCCGGGCCCAGAGGATAATCCTTGACCTGTGCCGCACCGGCAGCAGCCATGAGCAGCTTGCGCGCCTCGCCCACGGCCTGAAATTCAAGATTGCCGCCGCCGATGGTGCCGAATTGCTGGTCCGTCGTTACCACCATCTTGGTTCCAGCCTCGCGCGGAGTGGAACCCTTCGCTTCCATGATCGTCAGCAGGACGCAGGGGATGCTTTTGTCCCGTAACTCGGCCAGGGCGGAAAGCCATTCCTGCGTCATCCCATCACCGCCTTCAGCACTTCTTCCGGCGTGGCCGGGGCGTTGAGGCGGGGATTCTTTTTGACGGCGGCCACCGCGTCCTTGATCGCCAGAAACACCGAAATGCCCAGCATCAACGGCGGCTCGCCCACAGCTTTAGAGCGATAGAGCGTATCTTCTTGATTCTCCTCGTCAAACAGGGCGACACGAAAATCTTTGGGGATGTCGCGCCCGGTCGGGATCTTATAGGTGCTGGGTGCATGCGTTTTCAAGATGCCCTTGTCGTTCCACCACAGCTCCTCGGAGGTCAGCCAGCCCACCCCCTGTACAAACCCGCCTTCAATCTGGCCGATATCGATTGCCGGATTGAGGGAACGCCCGACATCGTGCAGGATATCGCTGCGCAGAATAGTGTATTCTCCGGTCAGGGTGTCGACGATCACCTCTGAAATCGCCGCGCCATAGGAAAAATAAAAGAACGGACGGCCGCGCGCCGCTTGGCGATCCCAGTCGATTTTCGGCGTCTTGTAAAACCCGGTCGAAGACAGGGAAATACGATTGGCATAGGCCAGCTGGACCAGTTCCTTGAAGGGCAAATTCTCTTTGCCAATACTGGCGGCGAAAGCGGTGAGGCGGTCTTTAACCGTTCGTGCCGCCGCCTGCGCCGCCTTGCCATTGAGGTCAGAACCGCTCGAGGCCGCCGTCGCCGAGGTATTCGGCACTTTGCCGGTGCTGGTCGCGGTGATTTTGACACGATCGATACCGATCCCGAATTCATCCGCCACCGCATGCGCCACCTTGATATGCAGTCCCTGTCCCATCTCGGTGCCGCCGTGATTAAGCTGCACGCTGCCGTCTTTATAGACATGCACCAGCGCACCTGCCTGATTGAGCATGGTCAGCGTAAAACTGATGCCAAATTTGACGGGTGTCAGCGCCATGCCCTTTTTGAGGATTTTGCTCTCGGCATTGAATTTTTTAATCTCCTGCATGCGCCGGTGGTAGTCGCCGGTTTTTTCCAGCTGGGCAAACAGCTCCTGCGTAATATTATCCTCGACCGTCATGTGATAATGCGTGGTGCAGCGCTGACCGAGCTTGCCTTTCGCATCATAAAGGTTGACCTTACGCACTTCGAGCGGATCTTTGCCCAGGGCGCGGGCGATCTCGTCAATAATATATTCAATGACCAGCATGCCCTGCGGCCCGCCAAAGCCGCGAAAGGCGGTATTGGACACTTTGTGGGTCTTGCAGCGGTAGCTGGTGATGGTGGCATTGCCGAGGTAATAGGTATTGTCGGAATGAAACATGGCGCGGTCGGCAATGGCATTCGATAAATCCGCCGAAAAGCCGCAATTCACCGCATGGGTGATCTCAAGGCCCCCGATCAACCCCCGGTCATCAAACCCCACCTTATACGCCGCATGAAAATCGTGGCGCTTGCCGGTCATGATCATGTCGTCATCGCGGTCGAGCCGCACCTTGACCGGCCGGCCTGACTTGCGGGCCAGCAGCGCCGCCACGCAGGCGAACAGCGACGCCTGACTCTCCTTGCCGCCGAAGGCGCCGCCCATGCGCCGCACATCGACCGTCACGGCGTGGTCAGGGATGTTCAAAACCTTGGCAATCAGGTGCTGCACTTCTGACGGATGCTGGGTCGAGGACCAGCAATGCATCTCGCCATTTTCCAGCGGGGTCGCCAGTGCCACCTGCCCCTCCAGATAAAAATGATCCTGTCCGCCAATATTCATCCCCCCGCTCAGCCGATGCCGGGACTTGGCCATACCGGCAGCACTATCACCGATCTGCATGGTGTAGGGGTCACCCACAAAAGATTTCTCGCGGAGGGCGGTGTGCACATCCAGGATAGCCGGCAATTCCTCATAGCTGACCACCGCCTTCTGCGCAGCCATACGCGCCATCTCCACAGTCTCGGCCGCCACTGCCAGAACAGACTGCCCGGCATAGAACACTTCTTTGTCGGCGAAAACCGGGTCGCCGGAAAAAACCGGCGCCACATCATTGACGCCCGGAATGTCTGCCGCCGTCATCACCGCATGGACGCCCGGCCTGTAACAGGCAGACACATCTATCTTTTTGATACGTGCGTGAGCGTGCGGGCTTTTCAGGATATAGGCCCGCAGGCATCCCGCCGGCTCTGGAATATCGTCGGTATAGGTTGCGGTGCCGGTCACGTGCAGCACCGCGCTGTCATGCGCCAGGGACTGACCCGTGACCGGATCAGCCTTGGTCATCGCGATAAACCCTGCGGCGCCGTCAAGCTTGGCCATAGTTATAGACCCTCATGCCGGTTTTGGCGCCAGTGGTTTCGAGATAAAAGCGATAGAGCAGGTTGGCGGCAGCCATAGCGCGATAGCCCGCTGACGCACGCATATCGCTCACTGGTGAAAAATCCAGGCTCATGGCCGCCATGGCCTGACGCACTGTCGCCTCGCTCCAGGTCTTGCCCTGCAGGGCCGCTTCAGTTTTGGCAGCCCGTTTGGGCGTCGCCGCCATGCCGCCAAAGGCAATACGCGCTGCCATGATCACATCCCCCTTCAGTGTCAAGGCGAAAGCGCCGCAGACCGCCGAAATATCCTGATCAAAGCGCTTGGAGACTTTATAGGTCTTGAACAACATATCTGGCGGCTTCGCCGGGACAATAATTTTTTCGACAAACTCGCCGGATTTCCGGTCCTGTTTTTTGTAGTCCAGATAAAAATCTTCCAGCGGCAGCGTCCGCGCACCGGTTTTTGACCGAAGAACAATGGCGGCCGAGAGCGCGATCAATGGCGGCATGCCATCGCCGATTGGCGAGCCATTGGCAATGTTGCCGCCAAGGGTGCCGAGGTTGCGCACCTGCGTCGAGCCCAGCCGGCGCAATAACTCTTCCAGACTCTCATCGTAAGCGGCAAGACGGTCAAAAGCCGTGCTGTAACTGACGGCCGCACCGATCTCCAGCCCCGCCGGAGTCTCCCGCACCTGCTGTAAGGAAGCTACGTTGCCGGTATAGATAATCGTCTCGAGGGCCTGATAATGCTTGGTGACCCAGAGCCCGACATCCGTCCCGCCCGCCAGCAGCGTTGCGGCGGGATATTGCCCCAGCACCTCTGCCAGTTCTTCCACCGTCCGCGGCGAAAAGAATTTCCCGCCGCCCGCCGCATAAGAAAACATGTTTTTCCGCTGCAGGGCTTTGAGTGTTGTGATATCCGAACTCAGATAACGTGCCGAGGCTTTGCGGGCCATGCGGGCAGCATCAAGGATCGGGCGGTAGCCGGTGCAGCGACAGAGATTGCCGGCGATGGCGTCCTGGATATGTTCATCTGTCGCCGCGGGCTCATTATGCAGCAGATTGGTCAGTGACATGATGAATCCCGGCGTGCAGAACCCGCACTGCGACCCGTGACAGGCGACCATCGCTTTCTGCACCGGATTCATCTGGAGATGTTCGACCGTGATAACATGGCGGCCATCCAGCGTCGGCAGAAAGACGATACAGGCATTGACCGCCTGATACCGCACCCCCTCTCCCGCCAGTTCACCAATAATCACCGTGCAGGCGCCGCAATCGCCCTCGGCGCAGCCTTCCTTGGTGCCCGTCAGCCGTTCCTGCAGCCGCAGGTATTGCAGGATCGTGGTCGTCGGCGGCAGGTGAGAAACCTCCCGCAGCTCGTTGTTGAGCATGAATTTTATGGCGTCTGGCATAGCGGAAAACATAGCATTTCCGCCTTAAACTGTCACTATTTTCTTGCCTTTATTTTCCTGCTTCGATATGCAGGAAGAGCGCATATTCCGGAGAAATACGATGAACGACATCAATTCTTTTATCGAATCTCTGCCCAAAGTTGAGCTGCACCTGCATATCGAAGGCAGCCTTGAGCCGGAACTGATGTTCTCTCTGGCCCAGCGCAATAAAATCACATTACCGTTCAAATCGGTTGAGGAAGTGCGCAAGGCTTATGACTTCGGCAACCTGCAGGACTTTCTGGACATTTACTATCAGGGCATGGGCGTGCTGCAGACCGAGCAGGATTTTTACGACCTGACCTGGGCCTATCTGCAAAAATCAGCGGCGAACAATGTCGTGCATACGGAGATCTTTTTTGATCCGCAGGGACACACCGCGCGCGGCATCGCGTTTGAAACGGTTCTCAACGGCATCACCCGTGCGCTGGAAGACGGCCAGAAGAAGCTGGGCATTTCCTCGCGGCTGATCCTGTGCTTCCTGCGCCACCTCAGCGAGGAAGACGCGTTCAAAACGCTGGAGCAGGCTCTGCCTTATAAACACCGTATTATTGGCGTCGGGCTCGATAGCTCGGAGGTGGGCCATCCACCCTCGAAGTTTAAAGGGGTTTTTGCCAAAGCCCGTCAGGAAGGATTTCTGATCGTCGCCCATGCCGGCGAGGAAGGGCC
>JACQAA010000193.1 GCA_016195185.1 Pseudomonadota bacterium
ACTGTACCAGAGCGGTATTCCCAGCTTGCTCAAAAGAGCCGCGGGAATATAAATGAGATAGCTCATCGGGGGATTATTGTCGAAATAGGCGTCCACCATGCGCTGCCCGGCCAGAACCCGCTGGGCCGCCATCGACAAAAAAGCCACGTCGCCATGAACGGCGCTCTGGATATGAAAAAACAGCCACGGCAGGGCACACAGAAAGAATACGACAGAGGTGATGACTCCACGTTTATATCCGCTGGACAATTTTTATACCCCCCCCCCAGACCTATTGCGTCCGGTGATAAATATCATACAGGACAATGTGTGATTTGTAGCTAGTTTGCCCCACTCCTTTTTTCTGATAGTGAGACCATTCCCTCCTAAAAGAGGGTTCAGTCTTAAAGATTTTGAGCACGTCCGCTTCCGGCGCCACATTCTTGGGTAGCGCAACAAAAGCCGGTTTGAATCGGGATATATCTTGCGCCATGTAGCGGGAAAAAATCCCACGCCAGTAGTCTCGTTCTCTAGCAGGAGTACCTTCTTTGGCCATTCTCTCCATGCCGTGCAAAAACCAGAGACAAGAAAAGCGGGATGCCAGCGGAACGCCCATGTACAGGGCAAGGGGATTAACAACCTCGGGAGATCGCTCCTCTATATAAAAACTGTCCCCCGGTTTCCCGGCATGCTCATGGATGTACCTCGCCCAGAATGTATTTTTAATGCTCTCATGGGTCGGATATGTCGTGTCGGGTAGAAAACTGTGATACCCGAGGCAGAAAATGCCCAGCACGGTTGCAAACGATAGTTGATAACGATCAATGTATGTGGGGATGTACAGCAGGGCTGTTAAAAAAATACCCGGAAATAAAAAAACAGTCAGCGGCAACAGATGTACAGCGACCCCCTTGCCCTGGATGACGAAGCCGAACAATGCCAGTGCATACAGGCCGCTTAAAAAGAGCACAACGTACCGAGCTGAGATATTCTCTCTAGTCCCCGCGCAAGCCAGCAGGAAAATTGCCCCAAAAGAAAATAAAAGGAGCCACATTTCAGGAAAGAAATCCGGTCCGATACTCGAGGTATAGAGCACCACAATAGGTTTCAGCGCCTCCTCCAGAAAGTCAGGAAACCTGAACGCGATAATGAGCCCATAGGCAATCACCCATCCCGCAACCGTTAAAAAATCAAAATCGAATACAATGGTCCATCTTTTTTCTTTTACGACCCGATGTATCAGAAGAGCCGCCGGCAACAACATATACTGCGGTTTCAATAGGATGAATGGAACGCCCATCAGGAAAACTGCCCGCTGGGACCATGACGACGTTTGATATAACGTTCGCAAAAACTGCGCCAGCAAGAAGGGCACGAGCACCATGGCGAGCAGATTATCTTTCATACCAAACATATGCTGCGCCATGACAGTTTGAGATACGAAATAACCTGCCAAAAAACTCCAGTAAAACGCCGGATCAAGCTTTGGCCACGCACGCAAGTATATCGCGGTCAGTGCCAATGAGGCGCCCAGAATAAAAAAAATGTATATATTGTCGCTGTACCAGAGCGGTATCCCCGTCTTACTTAAGAGCACAGCGGGGATGTAAATGAGATAGCTCATCGGGGGGTTATTGTCGAAATAGGCATCGATCATGCGCTCGCCAGCCAGAACGTGCTGAGCCGCCATCGACAAAAAGGCCACGTCACCGCCAACGGCATACCGCAATTGAAAAAACAGCCATGGCAACGCGCATAGAAAAAATGCGATGGAGATGACAGCCCCGCGTTTACATCCGAAGAACAAGTGCGGCATATCTCTCAAATATATCAAAATCTCAACTTCTTAAATATTTTTTCTGGGATCATCTTGATAATCGACATAATAATCTGCCATTTCCAATCATAAACGACGTGCCTCTTTTTTTTCAACGACTGAAACACTAGTGTCGCAAGCTCTTCAGGCTGCATGGTCAGGGATTTGGGAGTGACCATACCCTCCGTCATGCGTGTGGCCACAAAACCGGGCTTGACCGTCATCACATGCACTTTTGTTTTGCTCAATTTTTGTCTTAAGCCTGAGAGAAACTGCGTGAAGCCTGCCTTTGCTGACCCATAATAATAGTTTTTTGCGCGCCCTCTGTCACCCGCCACAGAACTGATTCCAATGATCGCCGTGGCTCCACTGTTCTGGATCAACGTCTGCGCCGCCGCCTCCAGGGCTATAGCTGGCCCCATATAATTGGTACGCATAACCAGTTCTGCTTGCTGGACATCCTGCTCCTGCTCTGCCTGATTCCCCAGCAAACCGACGGCACAAATCACATAATACGGTTTCGGTTGCAATGCTGAAAAGAACTGGTGATGGGTGGTGATGTCAAGAATATCAAAGCGGTGGAGCGTAACAACGGCTTTGTACCTGACCTCCAGATCCGTTTTGCACCTCTCCAGATCACTGATGTTGCGAGACGCCAGTTGCAGGGGATGGCCATGCCGCGCAAACTCATGCGCCAGCGCTTTAGCAATATCCGAGGTTGCCCCCAGTATGAGGACGGGTTGATCCTTTTCCTGTGTCATAAACCGAGCCTTTCAGATTGAAGTGATGTGAATTTGTCAGATGTTCTATAGGTTGACCGCGCCGCATTAAAGAGACCGACGTTGGCGTAAGTTTCTTTGAAAAAGCGTGCCGGCATGCGTGCATCCTTGGCCAGATACAGCCGTCCTCCGTATTCGGCGACCAGTTTGTCCAGGCTTTCCAACAATTGCAGATTTTTTTCTGATAGCGGAAAATCCATAGCCAGAGTGTATCCCTCCATCGGAAAGGATAACACGCCAGCCTGTTTCCCAAACAGTTTGAGAACCGTCAGGAAGGAGCCTGTTCCCGCTTCCGCCACAAGGTTCAAAACCTTGATCAAACCCTCTCGGGAACTCACCTTGGGAAAAACACATTGATACTGCAAAAACCCCTTACGCCCGTACATACGATTCCAGCCGATGATGGAGTCCAGAGGATAGAAAAAACTGTCATAATCCACGATTCCCGCACCGGAAGATTTTCTTCCCCGCCAATAATAAAAGGCATTAAACATCTTGACCGACCAGCGATTCAAAACAAACTGCGGGAAATTAACAGGAATGGAAAGTTTAGATTTTTTACCAACCTTCAGGGGCGTGGAACGCAAGTTAGCTGACAGCGATTCTATCTTCGCGTGTTCACCCCGATAGAAAATGGAGCGTCCAAGATCTTGTCCTGTCGCAAGGCAATCGATCCAGGCCACTGTGTAAGGCCATGTCGCCGATGCCTCAAACTGGTTCATGGTTTCATCCAGGTTGCTCGTCACCATGGTCTCCTTATGAATATAAGCACTGGTGACACGGATAAGATGAAAACTGGCGCGCAGGATAATACCTGTCAGGCCCATGCCCCCGATGGTCGCATGAAACAGATCCGCATTAGTCTCTTTGTTACAGGTAATAATAGTTCCGCCGTTGACCAGCACGTCTATCGAAACGAGGTGCTGGCCAAAAGAGCCCGCAACATGATGATTCTTGCCATGCACATCAGTGGCGATCATTCCGCCAATAGTGACATATTGAGTACCTGGAGTAACGGGTGGAAACCAACCGCGCGGCACAAAGGTTTCTAATACCTCTTTCAGGGTAACGCCCGCTTCCACTTCTAAAAGACCACTCGACTCGTCAAAACTCAACATATGATCAAAGGCGGTCATATCAATGGTCTGGTGCGGCTGTAAGCTGCTGTCCCCATAGGAGCGGCCTAATCCGCGAGCAATCACGGGGAACGACATTAAAGCCTCGAGTTCGCGGAGATGCCGCGGTTTTGAAACAACACAGTTGGCCTTCGGATAACGTCCCCAACCTGAAAGTGCTATAGAATACGATATCACAGCACGCTTCCCGCGATCACGAATCCCAAGATCATGACGCCGATAAGAACGCTGACTTTATCCTTGATCGCAAAAACAATCGGATCGTCCGTCATCAGCCCACGATGGGTTTTTATCAGAATGTGGGAAATCCAGTACAAGAGCAACAGACAAACGAGCCACAACATATAGGGTGCCGAGTAAAGCTTTTGCACGGTTTCTGAGGAGATATAAAGCGCCAGCACCAACACGGACACATAGCCCGCTGCAGTCGCCATCGATTGGATCATTGGCAAATCACGCGCTTCGTAAGCACGTCCAGATGCCTCCGTCGTCTTACCGGCAGCGGTAGTGCTCAGGAGTTCTGCCTGTCTTTTGACTAAAGCCAGGGAAAGAAAGAAGAAGATCGAGAAGGCTACCAACCATGCCGAAGGCATTAGGTCTGTGGCGCTGCCCCCCGCCAGAAGACGCAGCGTGTAGAAGCAAGTGAGAACCATAATATCCAGCAAGAGGATACGCTTGAGCACCAAGGAATATGCTACGGCGGTCAGATAATAAACAACCAATATAAACGGAAATAACAACGGTAAAAACCGAAGGGATAAAGCGATCGCAGCCAAGAACAGGCTCGTCGCCATCAATACCCCGTGGGTAATTGGTACTTTGCCACAGGCGAAAGGGCGGCATTTTTTCCGGGGATGGGCGCGATCATAGGGCATATCAATCAAGTCGTTCAACAGATAAACGCTGGAAGCAACCATGCTGAAGGCGACAAAGGCGAGTGAGGACTGAGCGATCGTGCCGATGGTGAATTTATGCGCCGCCAATAGTGGTAAAAACACCAGTATGTTCTTAAGCCACTGATGCGGACGCAGGGCAAACACATGACAACGAACATTCTCCAGAAAGACCTGTGGGGTCAGATGCTCAGCGTTCTGAAACGTGGAATCTATTTTTCTGATTAGCCCGGTGGAAGCATTGGCGGTAATAATCCGTCTTGCCCCTTGCCAGACAGGCCAGTCCACAGCATCATCCGCCATATAGTCATAGCCATTCTGACCAAGCCTCTCTATCAGAAACGTGGCCTTGTTTGCCCCCTTCAGGTTATACGTGGCGGAGGAGCCATAAACCTGATCGAACAAACCAAGATGCGCTGCAATCCTGTCCGCCA
>JACQAA010000194.1 GCA_016195185.1 Pseudomonadota bacterium
GCTCCAGTTTTCCGGCAATGAGTTTGATCATCGTGGATTTGCCATTACCATTGGCGCCGAGCAGGGCGACACGGTCATCCATGTCGATGCTTTCGTAGATCTTGCGGAGGATGGGTTTCCCCGCAGTATAACCAACATCCACATTCTGAATTGAAATCAGCGGGGCAGAGAGCTGTTCCGGTTGCGGAAAGGAGAATTTGACAGCGCGGTCGGCGATCACGGCATCAACCAAATCCATCCTCTCCAGTGCCTTGACGCGGCTTTGTGCCTGGCGGGCTTTTCTGGCCTTGGCCTTGAACCGATCAATGAACGCTTGCAGATGAGCACGCTGGTCCTGTTGTTTCTCATACATTTTCTGCTGTAGGCCAAGCTTCGCTGCGCGTTCACGTTCGAAGGTATCATAGTTACCGGTGTAGAGTGTCAATTTCTTTTTATCAACGTGGATCACATGGTCAACGCATTTGTTAAGCAATTCACGGTCATGCGAGATGATCATAAGCGTATGCGGATAATCGGCAAGATAACTCTCCAGCCACATAATGGCCTCAAGATCGAGGTGGTTAGTTGGTTCGTCAAGTAGCAGGACTTCCGGTTCGACAAAAAGAGCCGCTGCCAAAGCCACCCGCATGCGCCATCCGCCGCTCAGGGATGAAAAAGGCTCTTCCATCTGCTGGTCTTTGAATCCGAGGCCAGTCAAAAGAATGGCAGCACGGGAGCGGGCGGTATAGGCATCCAGTTCATTCAGCCGCGTATAGATGTCAGCAATTTTGTAAGGATCGTCTTCGGTCTCTGCCGCCTTGAGCAACTCCGCCAGTTCTTCGTGTGCATTCAGTACCATGTCAATCAACGGCGTGTCGGTATCGGGAATATCCTGCCGTACCTGACCAAAGCGTTGTTTTGCCGTCATGGTAATTTTGCCGCCGTCGGCATGCAGTTCACCGGCGATCAGTTTGAATAACGTGGTTTTACCGGTGCCATTAAGGCCGACAACGCCCACCTTCCAACCATCCATCACGTTCAGGCTGGAATCCTCAATCAGGGTGCGAGCGCCGATACGGTAGGTGAGATTACTAATACTTAACATTTTAGTTGATTTCTTTTACTTATTATCTTGTAGTTACTATTATATTTGTTTGATAAAATCAACTGTTACGTCACCTTTTGCAGGAGACTGTGCGTCGCATGAAAAAATACCTGACCTTTTCTCCAGAACCTGTCTACCGAGGTATCTCTTAAGGCACAGAGGGTTTTGATGCGGGAGGCGATGGCGGCGCTTTCTTTCGTGGTACAGGAGATCCCGAGTCACGGATACGGTCCGTAGCCTCCACCAGTGCTTTCATGTTAGCGGGCTCAGTCGCACCATGACCAGCTATTGTCATCTGCATATGAGCTTCAGGAAAAACCTGGTGCAGATCATAGGCAATCTCTGGCGGGCAAACAATATCATAGCTGCCCTGAACGACTAGCGTGGGGATGTGGCGGATCTTATCGACGTTTTTCAGGATTCGATCATCTGGCGTCAATCGGCCGTTGCGGAAGAAATGCAACTCAAGACGCGCTATGTTGAGCGCCACTTCATCAGGATCCCGCAGCTCCGCTTCCGGCGGCGGGGACAAATAGCAAGATACTGCCTCGTAATAGGCCCATGCCTGTGCCGCAGGAAAATGAATGGCGGGATCAGGGTCAGTCAGTCTTTTATAATAAGACTCTACAACATTCCCGCGCTCAGCCTCCGGCAGAAATTCTCTGAATTTTCTGGTTTCCTCGGGAAGAAACATTTCAGCGGCGCGATAAAATAGGTCAATATCTTTCTGTCGCAGCATAAAAATCCCCCTGAGGGTAAGACTCTTGACGCTGGCGGGATATTCTTCGGCGTAGAGCAGGGCGAGTGTCGAACCCCACGAGCCGCCATAGACATGCCATTGATCGATGCCAAGATGGTTTTTTAGCTTCTCCAGATCCTCCACCAGCAAGTCCGGCGTGTTGTCACGGATGTCAGCGGCCGGCTTGGACTCTCCCGCACCACGCTGATCGTAGATGATGATATGAAAGGTGTCAGGATCAAAAAAACGGTGGAAATGAGGTCCAGACCCGGCACCAGGTCCTCCATGGAGGTAGACGATCGGGATGCCATCTTTGTTGCCGTACTCTTTGTAGCTGAGCGTATGGATACCGCTGACCGGCAGTGTCCCTTCGTTAAAAGGTTTGCTTTCCGGATAGAGAATGTCGCTCATCTCTTTTGTATCAGGCATGCGGCGTATTCCTATGGTTTTGGAGGGAGAGCAGCGTCTGTTTGGGCTGCTGGCGGTGTGATCTTCGGCAACACCGGAGATCCTGTATCACGGATACGGTTGGTCGCCGCGACCAACCCTTTCATCGTTTCAGGCTGTGATCCGGAATGACCGGAAAGCACAAGCTGAAGGCTGCAATTATCAAGTTTCCGGGCAAGATCATAAGCTGTCTCCGGTGGACAGACATCATCATGACGACCCTGTACAATGGCAGTCGGGATGTGTTTTATCTTGTCAACATTCTGCATGATGCTGTCGTCAGGCATATAGTTGCGCATGAAGTGCGCTTCGATGCGAGCAAAACCGAGAACCTGCTCTGGCGGGCTGTTCCTGTCCTCGTCACGCGGCAGTTCAAGAAAGGCAGAACCATTCTCATAGCGTGTCCAGGCACGCGCGGCGGGCATGTGAACAGCCGGGTCGGGGTTTATCAGGCGCTGGTAATAGGATTCAAGAGCATCCTTACGCTCTTCTGGCGGTAAAAACTCCAGAAATTCGTTGCGCACTTCGGGAAAAAAAGTCCCCATGCGGTTCACAAACCAGTCGAGTTCTTTCTCGCGCATCATGAACACGCCGCGTAAAGTCATGCTGCTGACATGTTCCGGATATTTTTCAGCATAGAGCAGCGCCAGCGTCGAACCCCACGAGCCGCCAAACAGGTGCCATTTATCGATACCCAAGGCCACCCTGAGCTTTTCATTGTCCTCAACCAGATGCGCGGGGGAATTGTTTGTTGTTTCTGCAGGTGGCGTGGACAGCGGCGCACCGCGCTGATCATAGATGATGATATGAAATGCATCCGGATCAAAGAAGCGGTGGAAATAGGGTGCGCATCCCGCGGCGGGGCCACCGTGGAGATAGACGACAGGAATACCATTTTTGTTGCCATACTCCTTGTAACGGATCGTATGGATTGCATCGACGGCCAACTCGCCTTCATTGAAAGGCTTGCTTTCGGGGTAGAGAATTTTGTCCATTTCTGTGGGACCTGGCATAGCTTGTACTCCTGGCAAAGTGGGATGACGCCGCCCTTATATTGTTCGGGCTCCATGGTGCCATAAATTAGTTAAATTATGGTGAATATTCAAAGGGTATTGCATATATTCTGGGGACGCCCTTTCCCAGGTAGTGGGTCAGTTTAAAAGTTAACGAAATTGAACCGTCTATAATGATATGCCATACTGATAATTGGAGGATTATCATGAAAGACTGGGAAATTACGTTTTTACTTATAGCTGTAGGGATAGCTATTGGATGTCTATGTAATATCAGCGATAAGATGGATAAGATTTATAGAATACTAAAGTACGGCAAGGATGCCGACTAATGGCAAAGAACCCAAAAAGACCGCGTGACCCTAACCAATTGGCTAAGTCGATAGTCGGTATAGCAGTTGGTGATGAAGAGAATGTTAAACCAACCCCTTCCAACGCTGACAGGCGCAAAGGCGGTTTAAAAGGAGGTAAAGCTAGAGCGAAGGCTTTGACTGCCAAACAGCGTAAAGAAATAGCTGAAAAAGCCGCTAAATCCCGCTGGAACAAGCATTAAAAATCCCACCGATTCGCTATTTTTTCATTAATAAAAATTATCATGATTCTCCAATATTGTACTTGACTAACATTTTATCATTTAAAATCAACCACTTATAGATTGGATTAATATTTATTTATCCAATCTGATTCCTTGACGAATAACCAACGGATTGTTAATGTTGGACTCAATGGAAAATGAAACGCACAAATTCTTATTAGAACGCAAGACCAAGCTGGAAGCGGAGCTAGCAATGATTAATGCTGGCCTCCGAGCCGCTGGGATTACCTCCATTGAAGTAAATAGAAATGCCCCTAAAGGCAGAGGTCGCCCACCAAGCGGAAAGAAAACAATTTCCCAAGAGATATTAGAAGTTCTGGAGGAATATCCGTCTGGATTGAGAACAAACGATGTAAAAGA
>JACQAA010000024.1 GCA_016195185.1 Pseudomonadota bacterium
GCCAATGACCTCGGGCCCGAGGAACTGGCCAGAGCCAGCCAGACACTGGCAAAAAAATTCAAAAAAACCAGCATCAGCATCATTGTTGGTGAAGATCTGCTGAAGAAAAACTACCCGGCTGTTTATGCCGTTGGCAAAGGCAGCCCACGCAAACCGTGCTTTATCGACATCCACTGGGGCGATAAAAAACACCCATTAGTTACGTTGATCGGCAAGGGTGTCTGCTTTGATACCGGCGGTCTTAACCTGAAACCCGGCAATGCTATGGTGCTCATGAAAAAAGATATGGGCGGCGCCGCACATGTTCTCGGCCTCGCGCAGATGATCATGTCGCAAAAGTTACCGGTACGGCTACGCGTGCTGATACCGACGGTTGAGAACTCTACCGGTGGCAACAGCTACCGGCCTGGCGATATTCTAGCCACGCGTAAAGGCATCAGTGTCGAGGTTGGCGATACCGATGCGGAAGGCCGCATTATTCTGGCCGATGCCCTCACTACCGCCTGCGCCGGCCACCCGGCCTTGATCATCGATTTTGCAACCCTGACCGGAGCCGCCCGTGTTGCGCTTGGCCCTGATTTGCCAGCCATGTTCAGTAACGATGATGCGGTTGCCGAAGCCTTGCTTCAATCCTCAAAAAAAACTGAGGACCCACTGTGGCGGCTGCCGCTATGGCAACCCTATAAAGACATGCTGCAGAGCAAGGTGGCCGATACCAATAATATCGGCGGCAACTATGCCGGGGCGATTACCGCTGCCCTCTTTCTTGAAAAATTTGTCGACAAAAAAATTCCCTGGGTGCACATCGACACCTTTGCCTGGAACCCCGGCACAAAACCGGGCCGACCGGAGGGCGGAGAAGCGCTCGGCCTGCGCGCCTGTTATGAGCTGATCAGGAAACGTTTCGGCCGATGAAATATCAAGTCACCTCCCCCATTACTGATGTACGCGAAGTGCCGGATGCCAATGCCGTGCGCGGCAAATTTGAAACCCAGCTCGTGTTCGGTGAGATTTTTATCGTGGGAGAGGAAAAAAATGGCTGGTGCAAGGGCATGTGTAGGCATGATCAGTATCCCGGCTATGTCGAAAGACGGCACCTGACACAATCCGTTGTACCCCCCACACATATTGTCACCACCGCTAGAACCCATACCTATCAGGATGCCAGCATCAAATCCCCCTTGGTGAGCACTCTTGGTTTTGGCAGTCTGGTCACCATCTCCGCTTCCGACAAGGGCTTTGCGCATATCAATAACTATGCCTGGGTTTATCAAAAACATATTGCGCCGATCACACCGCCCGATAAAGACTATCTTGCCAGTGCCAAGAAATTCCTGGGCACCCCCTATTATTGGGGTGGCCGCAGCGGATTTGGTATCGATTGTTCAGGTCTGGTGCAGGTCTGCCTTGGCCGCGCCGGCATGACAGCCCCCCGTGACACGGAAGAGCAGCAAACCTCGCTGGGTGTAAAAGCGGACCTCCCGTGCGGCGGGGATCTGGTCTTCTTTCCCGGCCATGTCGGCATCATGACGGATGACCACAACATCATTCATGCCAACGCGTTTCACATGGAAGTAACCATCGAACCCCTGGACAGGGTCACAGCGCGCAGTGGTGGGATCACGGCGATCCGGCAGCTTAAGCCATTAGGGTCAAAACTTATTACTTGCGCGAGGTCCGGCTGAAGGCTTTGTCTGCTTCTACATCGTTCAGCAAGTCATCCATCAAGGCTTCGTCATCATCGTCGGCCTTGGCCTTGGCAACGTCACGTGGCGTCACAGCCACCTTCTTCAACGGCAAGACATGCACTTCCCGGGGCGGGAGCACAACCCGGTTTGGATCCGGCACCATGTTGATGACAACCGTTTCCGGATAAGCGTAAATCGAATTGCTGGCGATATCGTAACTCAGCCCCGGGATAATTCCGTTGAACACATCCAGTTGGCTGGGCACCATACGCAATTTTGACTCCAATACCTCAACCGTCTTGAGGTATTGCGCTTTCTGACAAGTCACCGTCAGGGGATCGCTGGCACGATCCACGTCAACAACTCCCGGCGTCAGAACAAGGTACTTGTTGACTGACGTTTCCAAAATACACTCGACGTTCTCCACTCCTGGCGTATGAATCGATATTTTCTGGTAAGTCTTGTTAGACATGGTATTGCAGGAAGCCAGCGTCAGGACAACCGGAATCAGCAACAACAAACGGCGCATGTAAAATCTCCCCCTACACATTGGTAGCGCAGATAGGAGAAAAGATCAAGCTGCCACGCCTTTGGCCTTGGTTTCTTTGCCCTTTACCGCCTTCTGGGCAGTCGGTTTCATGAGCAGTCCGTCCTTGCCGGCAGTAATGTCTACACGGCTGTCATCCGTCACCTTGCCTTCAATCAGCAGGTTGGCGAGCGGGTTCTGCAGCTCTTTCTGGATAACCCGTTTCAAGGGTCGCGCCCCATAGGCCGGGTCATAGCCAGCATCCGCCAGATACTGTTTAGCCTTGTCATCCAGATCAAGCTGAATATTACGTTCAGCCAGCATTTTCTGCAGACCCTGTAGCTGGATATCCACAATCGTGATCATCATGTCGCGGCTGAGACGACGGAAGAGCAAAATTTCATCAATACGGTTGAGAAACTCGGGACGGAAAGCCTTGCGCACGACATCCATCACTTTATCGCGCACCTTGTCGACACTTTCGCCCTCTTTCTGCTCGACCAAATATTCGGAGCCAAGATTGGAGGTCATGATAATGACGGTATTGGAAAAATTGACAACACGCCCCTGCCCATCTGTCAGCCGCCCATCATCAAAGACCTGCAACAGGATATTAAATACGTCGGGATGCGCCTTCTCAACTTCATCAAACAAAATGACTTGGTAAGGGCGACGGCGCACCGCTTCGGTCAAAGATCCGCCCTCCTCATACCCGACATAACCGGGAGGCGCTCCAATCATCCGGGCCACGGAATGTTTTTCCATGTACTCCGACATATCCACGCGCAGCATGGCGGTTTCGTCATCGAATAAAAATTCCGCCAAAGCCTTGGCCAGTTCGGTCTTGCCGACACCTGTCGGCCCCAAAAACAGGAACGTACCCATCGGCTGCGTCTTGCGCTGCAAACCGGCCCGCGAACGACGCACGGCATTGGCCACAGCGGAGACAGCGTCGGGCTGGCCCACGACACGCTTCATCAGCTGATCTTCCATCTTCAGCAAACGGTCACGCTCGCCCTGCAGCATCTTGTCAACCGGGATACCCGTCCAACGGCTAACGACCGCGGCGATATCATTCTCGCGCACTTCCTCATTAATCATGGCGTTTTCAGCGCCCTTTCCGGTGGTGGCGAGTTTTGCTTCCAGCCGCGGAATAACGCTATAAGTCAGCTCCCCTGCTCGCGTCCAGTTACCGGCACGGTGCGCCTGATCCAGCTCGATCCGCGCCTTTTCCAACTCTTCCTGGATCTTCTGTCCGGACGACAGCTTTTCCTTCTCCGACTTCCATTTAGACGTCATCTCCGCTGATTGTTTTTCGATGATCTTCAACTCGTCATCCAGTTTGACCAGACGCTCGCTCGTCGCCTTGTCGGCCTTCTCGCGCTTGAGCGCTTCGCGTTCGATTTTGAGCTGAATGATACGACGGTCCAGCTCATCGAGCTTTTCCGGTTTGCTGTCCACTTCCATGCGCAGGCGCGAGGCGGCCTCGTCGACGAGGTCGATCGCCTTGTCGGGCAGGAAGCGGTCGGTGATGTAGCGGTTCGACA